>JBNKDZ010000023.1:0-6380 GCA_050288525.1 Cyclobacteriaceae bacterium | reverse complement strand
TCATTTTACCTGTAGGATAAACAAGCAGGTAATTGAAGCCTCTGTCAGCAAAAAAGAAAAGCGAATTGAGAAACATAAAGATCGTTCCGATAATGAGCAGAATTAACGAATGTTTTTGAGTTAAACCTTTAAGCAAAGCAGGTATCTTATCTGCTTTTTGCATTTTAGAAATAATAAAAGCAGCTACACCAGCCACAAATATTAAAAATCCAAGAAATGTGATCATAATTTATTATTGTTTAATATTAGGTAATAATTCACAATGAGTTATTCATAAAAAATAAAATACTTTTATGTAAAATGGGTATTTAATAAGAATATAATGTTGATTCAGGTGAAATCAGTACATAATTTTAATTTAGTGCGTATAAATAAATTAAAAATATTAGTTAAAAATAATTATTTATAAATCTACATATTTATTGGTATAATTTTAAATTATATTGTAATATTTATATAAATATACGGTAAATTATTCATTGTTGTTTAGGAAATCACAGGCTTTTTTAAATACTTTTTTAAAGCCTTCATCAACAGCTTCGATAACACCGGAATTGACCGGAAAGGGGTTCTCATGGGTGTAGCTAAAATCAAAATCAAATTCATCAACCTGGATGTTAATATCGCGGTAGGCACCTTTGAGTGTGTTCATGATCTCGAAGGAGGGCACTACAGAATCTTTTTTTAACGAAATGGCGTAGATCTGATCTTCGTATTTTTTCAGAAGACCTTCCCGGTAATCCCGCATCTTCTGATAGTCGAGCATGGAATAGAACACTTTTCCCTCGGTATGATCTTCTTTGATATAGTGATTTAACAGTTTGTCTTTCTGCAGTATTTTATCAAAGTGTTCAACCAGGAATGAATACAGTGCCACATTGGCTTCGCTGTCGAGAATAAATTTTGAGACAGGAGACATCCGGTTAAAGGTTGCTCCTCCGCAAAACAGACACACTCTGGAATCCCTGAAATATTGCTTATAGTTGGTCAGTTTCAGGATCTGGGCCAGGAATCCGCCGATGGAATAGGCAAAAATGTCAAAGTCAAAATCTTTGTGAATAAGCGGATGGTTCCCTTCTTTACACAGTTCAATGAACCGGATCATATCATAATACGTCTGTAATCCCGACCAAATAAACCGTTGGGGCATGGTGTGCAGTCGCATACTGATGGCTACATTGGACAGTGAGGAGTTAACCACATTCGGGAACCGCTTCTTACGTTCTTCACTGAGCATGAACATCGCTCTTTTGCTGCTCCAATGTTTGGGAGCCCGCTGCATATGGAAGGCAATTGGAAAGAGAACTACAGCACTACCTGTCCCTTCGCAGATTGCCTGAGTCCAGGGTAAGTACTTATCCCAGTCCTTTTCATTAAATCCATGAAATAAAAAAGTGACTTTCCTGGCGACCTTCTGGCTTTTAGGTTTAATAAGTTGATAGTAAAAGGACTTGTTTTCCTCAACAAAAATATCTTTAATGTGTACGTCGCCCCGGATTTTTCCGATATCGGTGAAAAACGAATATTCGTTCCTGAATTCCAGGTCATGAAACCGGCAGTGGTACGTGTCTACACCCGGCAGGATGTCGTTGGCGCTGGAGGAAAAATGAAGATTATGGACCTCAATGGCATCAGTCATCTGTGCACATTGGTCGCCATCGATGGAAGTAAAAAGTTCTTTAAGTGCTGTGTAGCTTGCAGTATAATCCATATCCGGAAGTTTATTTGATGAATGTTTAAAAAAAGGATGCGTCACCCTTGAAGTTTACAAATCATAATCATTTTCTATGGTGATACGGCCAAAACGATTATAATTTTCCGTTAAATTATCAAATATATTTGAGCCAGTCAAACAGAGGCAATAACAAACAGCTGGTAAATTTATAGCAAAGGGCGTAGGGCAAAGCGTTTTGTTTGTAAAAAGGCAGGATATTTAAATTTAGTGATACAAACCTGACAGCGTCCAAAGACCTGTCAGCGTTAATGTAGACGTCACTACTCAACATTTCATAGCGCACCAATTTTGTCTGAAGCAGAATTTTCAGAATTACAGAATATACGAACCAGGGTATTGTCTGCTTGCTACTTTTTTAAACTCAAATCTACTCTTTGCCCTATAAGCTCTGCTCTTTGTTCAAGTAACTTCTCTTGTTCCTCCAAACAATTTATTTTTAAACTTCCCAGAAATGCCGATTGATCCTTGATCCCAGGTAGGACAGCAACTGATTGAGTTTGAGTAGGGAGGAAACAAAAAAGAGTCTGTTTTTGAGACAGCCTCTTTTTGTTTTAGTAGCGGGGGTAGGACTTGAACCTACGACCTTCGGGTTATGAGCCCGACGAGCTACCAACTGCTCCACCCCGCGATCATTTTGAGGATGCAAAGGTAGGAATTATTTAAGAAAACCCAAACCTTTTGATAAAACATTTAAAAAAGATTGAAGCAAAGGGCAAGGAGCATGGCGAAAAGCGGACAATTGACGACCTAATTATTATTCTGTAAATCGAGATTAAGCACCTAAGATTCTGTCATATAATTATTTCATTCTGTCATATTTGCTATAAACACTTAGCTCTTTGCTCTGAGCGCCATGCGGCACGTAAACTTCCTGTCCGGTTGTTATAAAAACCATAAAACCATTACTTTTGCAATTGTATGGCAGAACAGAAAGAACATAAGGCCGGGTTTGTGAGTATTGTCGGGAAACCGAATGTGGGCAAGTCAACCCTGATGAATCAGCTCGTGGGAGAGCGGATATCCATCATCACTTCGAAAGCACAGACTACACGTCATCGCATTCTTGGAATCATCAGCGGGGATGATTTTCAGGTCGTTTACTCCGATACTCCAGGCATTTTGGTGCCCAAGTATGAGTTACATGCTTCCATGATGCGGTTTGTAAGCAGCTCGATCGAAGATGCTGATCTGCTGCTTTTTGTAACAGACCTGTATGAGAAAGATGAGGATGAGACACTGATCGAAAAGGTGAAAAATTCCGGAATACCGGTAATACTAATTCTCAATAAAACTGATCTCTCCAAAGGGACACAGGCAGATGATAAAATGAAGTACTGGTCGGACATCATACAACCTGCAGATGAAATAGCTATTTCAGCATTAAATGGTGAGGGGATCAAAGAGCTGTTTGATTTAATCCTTAAATATCTGCCCGCACATCCTCCTTTTTATCCCAAAGATTCTATGACCGACAAACCGGAGCGGTTTTTTGTTTCGGAGATAGTACGTGAGAAGATCTTTTTGAATTATAAAAAAGAAGTACCGTACAGTTGCGAGGTTGTGGCAACAGAGTTCAAAGAAGAAGAAAATATTATCCGGATACGGGTTGAGATTTTTGTAGAACGCAAAACGCAACGGGCAATCCTGCTGGGGCATCGTGGTGAACGAATTAAGAAAGTCGGAATGGAAGCACGTGCCGATATGGAAGTGTTTTTTGGCAAGCAGGTTTATCTTGAGCAATTTATAAAGGTTGAGCCCAACTGGAGACAGAATGCATTGAAACTGAAGGGATTTGGCTATAATCAATAACTTTTTAAGGCGATGAATGTAAACATAGGAATGAACTGGGCCCGTTTGCTGAGTTTTAAACGCCCCGGAGATACAAAGACAAGTGAAAAAATCCCACAATCAGGAAGAAGCCCTTTCGAGCAGGATTATGACCGGATCATTTTTAGTCACCCGTTCCGCATGTTGCAGGACAAGACCCAGGTATTCCCGTTGTCCATACAGGACTTCGTGCATACACGTCTGACGCACAGTCTGGAAGTAGCCAGTGTCGGCAGGTCCCTTGGTAAGCTGGCAGGAGAGGAGATCCTGCGGCGGAATCCTGAAGTTAAGAAACGCCACATCACCTCTTCGGATATCGGAGCTATTGTAGCGGCTGCTTCACTGATGCACGATCTTGGCAATCCTCCTTTTGGCCATGCAGGTGAGAGCGCCATATCTCAGTTTTTTCAGGTTTCTTATTTTTCCAAGCTGATACAGAACAATGTCGAAACGAAAGAATGGTATGACCTGACCAATTTTGAAGGGAATGCCCAGGGATTCAGACTTGTAAACAAGGCGAACTATCAGGGATTGCGCTTAACCTATGCCACAATGGGCGCTTTTAGCAAATATCCGAGAGAATCATTCATTTCAGAGGTCGATACGGAACGAAAAAGTCAGAAAAAATACGGGTTTTTCCAGTCCAACAAGGAAATATTCGGAGAGATGGCGGGAGAAATGGGGCTTATCAAGCTGGGTGATGCTGAAGATGCTGCATGGTGCAGGCATCCGCTTACCTTGCTGGTCGAAGCGGCAGACGATATTTGCTACAGCATTATTGATCTGGAAGATGGTACCAACCTGGGGCTGGTTGATTTTGGGGTGACCATGGAGTTGCTGGTGCAGATCATCGGTAATGATTTTAAACCTGAAAAGTTTGAAAAGATACAAAGCAAAAAAGAGAAAGTAAGTGCCCTGCGAGCCCTGGCCGTAAAAAATCTGATCATGCAATGTGTGGAGAAGTTTGTTGAGGAGGAAGAGCGCATCCTTTCAGGCAGGTTTGATAGAGCTCTTACAGATGAGATACCTGCGTCTGAAGTATTGAAAAAAATTGAAGAGATTTCGATTGAAAAGATCTACCGTTCACGCCCGGTGGTCGAAAGGGAGGTTGCCGGATTTGAAGTGTTAAATGGCCTGCTGGAAAGTTTTGTGCCCGCCATCCTGAACTATTTCAGCGGGGATATGCCCATGACCTGGCAAAACAGAAGTCTAATGCGTCTGTTGCCTGACGACGTAAAGTACGAGCTGGAAAATGAAGAAACATCCCTCTATGAAGCGATGTTGGTGATTCTGGATTTTATCACAGGCCTTACAGACAGCAATGCGCTGGCCCTCTACAGAAATATAAAAGGCATCGCCCTTCCATGACAGTTTGGAGTTTGAGTAATTAGCAAGAATAACCTGTCTTCTTCAGAAGCCTTTCTGTACGATAAGCCCTATGCTCTTAGCTCTGTACCAGTCCCTTGTTCCTTGCTCCTTTTTTCCCTAAATTGAATGCGTTAGCACCGTACATGCATATGAAAAAGCCAAAGCACAAAAAACTCAGCGAAAAACGATATCTGAAGGAATTGTATAATCTACAAGTGGAACTTGAAAAGCTGCAGGAATGGGTGTTAAAGAACAACAGGAAAATTGTGGTGCTCTTTGAAGGGCGTGATGCTGCCGGGAAAGGAGGTGTGATAAAACGAATCACCGAACGGCTGAATCCAAGGGTTTGTCGGGTGGTAGCGCTGGGTGTGCCAACAGAAAAGGAGAAAACCCAATGGTACTTTCAGCGATATGTGGCACATTTGCCTGCCGGAGGAGAGATCGTGCTGTTTGACCGAAGCTGGTACAACCGTGCAGGTGTGGAAAAAGTCATGGGTTTTTGCACGGATGAGGAGTATCATTATTTTTTACACGCATGCCCGGAATTTGAAAATATGCTCATACGATCAGGGATTATCCTGATAAAATACTGGTTTTCAATAAGTGACACGGAGCAGGAAAAACGATTTCGCGAACGTATCAATAACCCCCTGAAAACCTGGAAGTTCAGCAAGATGGATCTCAAATCACGTGAGCGATGGGCTGATTACTCCAGGGCTAAAGATACTATGTTCGAATTTACCGATACCATAACGTCTCCTTGGTATGTGGTAGAAGGAGATGATAAAAAACGAGCACGATTAAATTGTATTGCACACTTGCTTAGCCTGATCCCGTATGAATACGCTCCTGATCCTCCTATTGAATTGCCGGAACTTATAAAAGATGACAGCTATGTCCGGCCACCGATTAGCTCTCAAAAGATTATTCCTGAGATATATTAAATGTTATGTTATTAATAGTTGAATAATTACATATAATTGAAATATAAAGTAATGGATAAATTCCAATATTTTTAGTATATTAATATAGTAACAACCCAAAAACCAAAATAATCATGGAACTAATAATCGATAATGGCTATTCACAGGCATATTTCGACAAAGAATCCCGGTTGATATATGCAAAATATGCAGGCGATGTTAATTTGGAACTGGGACTGGAGTCGCTTAAAGCTCAGAAGGAATATGCTCTGAAGCATGGAATTCATGGCGCAATAGCAGATTTTTCAACGTTAAGAGGAACATTTACTCCGCTGAGTGTTTGGGTGGAAAATGAGTTTTTTCCGCCTCTTCTGGAAAAAGGTCTGGTATGTGCCGCTATTGTTCTGCCGAAAAATATATTATCTACGTTAGCTACATCAGCGCTTTTGAAACGACGATGGGATTTTCCTTTTCAAGCTTTTGATAATATAAAAAGTGCCGAAGGCTGGGCGTTAGAAATTATATCA
>JBNKDZ010000022.1:0-4862 GCA_050288525.1 Cyclobacteriaceae bacterium | reverse complement strand
GATGCTTTAGCTGCCTCTTCAGACAGCCTTAAAAACCTGTCTGTAGAAAAAAGGCTTGAACTGATACAACGAACTATTAACGAATCAGCCTACCAGGAAGCGTTGGATCAGCTCAATTATTTTCTGCATTACTACCCGGATTCAAAAGACGGATTGCTTATGAGGGCACAGCTATTCGAACAACTGGATAAATATGACCGGTCGCTCACCGATTACAATGCCCTGCTGTATTTGTACCCGGATCTCAGTGAGGCTGTATTCAGCCGGGGCAGGCTCCGGTATGAGTCCGGGCAATACCAACTGGCACTGGATGACTTCAGACATATCAAAACACTCCCTGAAAAAGAAACCCGTTCCGTATACTTCAAATCCGAAGTGGGTCAGCAGGGTGTTAGTGATATTTCCACTGTCCGGAATATAGAAAATGAAATAAACAACTATATCGGACTCTGTTATGCAGGAATGAACCGATACCAGGATGCCATCGATCTGTTTACAGATCTCATTGATGAAAATGGAGACGAAATTTTTTATTACCTGAATCGTGCGCAGTCGTACGAAGGATTGGGTAATACGGATGCTGCCAGAAAAGATTATCAGCATGTTCTGAATGCTGATCCGGATAATTTTATTGCAAACTTCAATCTCTCCCGGTTGAATGAAGAAAATTATTTAGGTTCCGAATCTATCCAAAAGTATTCGGGAATGATCGATGACAATCCGTTTGCCTATGAAGCATACAGTAAACGGGCTTTACTCCATTATAACGAAAGCAACTTCTCACATGCTGTTAAAGACTATTCCAAAGCGATTGAGTTAAATGATTCGGATCCTAATTTATGGTACAACCGGGGATTATGTTATGCGAAACAAAACAAAACAGATAGTGCCCTGTACGACTTTAACAAGGCTATCGAACTTAAAAAAGATTTTGCCGAAGCCTATTTCAGCATAGGAAACCTGTTGTATAAATCGAAAGACTTTGATGCTGCGATTTCATTCTATGACCTTGCAACGAATTACCAACCCCAAAATCCTCAGTATTTTTACAACAGAGGTATAGCAAAATTCAGTCTGAAAAAAAACGAGGAAGCGTGTATTGATCTCGACATGGCACGAAAACTTGGTTATCCTGCAGCCGAACAATTGATCCGGCAAAAATGTTCCATGCAATAATTTGATTATTTGGTCGGATCATTCTCTAAATCTGAGTGGTGAAAAAATAACAAAAAAACCATCATTCAGAAGCATGACATTTTTTTCATACCGCACAAATTTGGATGACAGGAATAGAAAGTTTCAGGAAATATGTCTATCGCTTCTGGTTTGCTCGATTGAGCCCGAAGCGAGACGCTTCTATTCACTTATACGATTCTTTTGGTATTTCGTAAAATAATGACTTCTGCGCAATAGTTGTTTAAGGTCGTTCGGCACGAGAGGCGTTTTGCTGAATCCCGCGCCAGTAGTAATTTAAATTATTAGGGTGATTATCCTGGCAGTGTCCAATCCTCATTCAAATAAATTAAAATTGCCCTTTCGCCGGAATTTTGTTGTACATAAGGGAGGCATATCATTCTGCTTAAAATATTTATTGCGTAAAGAATCAAACAGGTCATGAAATATCGCAGCGTATTCTCCCTCTCCTTTCATGCGAGTATGCCACCTGGAGTCAGACACCTTTCCTCCATGAATGGACCGCACCTTGTTCCAGATCTTATCCGCCCGCTCCTTGTAGTGTTTATGTAGCCAGTCAGAAAATATTTGTTCGATATCGCCATTGAACCGGGCAAGTGTGTAACCTGCTGATACGGCACCGCTTTCCGAAGCCCTCCGAAGTATTTCATCCATTTCATTGTCATTTAATGAAGGAATTACCGGTCCGGTCATTACACCCACAGGTATTCCTGCGGATGACAACGCTTTAATTGCTTCAAATAATTTCACTGCATTGCTGGATCTTGGTTCGAGTTTTCTTCTCAAGGACTCCCTGATGGTGGTAATGGAAAATATAACACGCGAAAGATTGTCCGTTGCCAGGGCTTTTAACATGTCAATATCTCTCCGTACAAGCGCATTTTTGGTGATTATACTGACAGGATTCTTATACTTTAAAAACACCTTTAACAAATCCCTGGTGACCTCATATTTACGTTCTGCCGGCTGATACGGATCGGTATTTCCTGACATAACGATCGTCTGGGGTTTCCAGGAGCCTTTTAAAAACTCTTTTTCAAGCAGGTATGCCGCTTTCTCCTTAACCACAATCTTCGACTCCCAATCCAGCCCCGCACTAAACCCCCAATAGGTGTGTGTATTTCGGGCATAACAATACACACAACCATGTTCACAACCCTGATACGGATTGATGGAGTAGGTATATGGAATATCCGGGCTATTGTTTTTTGATAATATCGATGCCGGCTTTTCACTGAAATACCTGGTGATGATTTTTGTATAGGTTTCCGGCAGGGAACGATCAGGATAATGATGCAATCCGAGGTACTTATTTGCCGGATTGAACTGAGCTCCCCTTCCTTTTATTATTTCGTTTTGCATACAGCAAACATACTAATATTTTTATCATTATACTAATTATATTAGCATTTATTAACAAAAAAAACAGGCAAAAGCGCCTGTTTTATTCTTAACTATGGATTTTAATCTGGTTATCCGATCTTAATCGTTCTTGCCGGTTTTGGTTTTGCTTCTTCTTTTTTGGGGATCTGAATATGCAAAACACCATCGACATAATTTGCTGATATCTTTTCAGCATCTACCACTTCTTCCGGCAATGTAAATGACCGTTTAAAGCTTGAATACCTGAACTCTCTTCGGGTATAGTTTCCTTCTTTATCCTTTTGTTCGTTGTTTTCTTCTTTTTCAGATGAGATCGTCAACACATTGTGATCGATCAACAAGTTAAAGTCGTCTTTTTGTAATCCGGGAGCTGCCACTTCAACTTCGTATTTATTTTCATCTTCCCTGATATTTACAGCAGGCATTGAAGAACCATAACCTGTATTTGCACCAGCCCAATCGAAAACATCCTTTGTGAAGAAATCATCAAAGAACGATGGAATACTAGGAAACAAGCTGTTTGTTCTTTTAACAAGTGTCATGATATACCTCCTATTTTTAATTGTTTAACATTCATTCATACACCCACAATACATCAATTCCCGTTCCAATCCGACTTTTTCTCAAAATCATGCCTTTTTAACATATTTAAATGTCATTTTGTCTTCTTTTTGTTTAATTCAGAATATTTTAACGACAAATTGTCACAAACAACCTGACTAACCCACAAAGCCGCTGCCTTATACTAAACAGATAAAAAATAACGGATAACAAACAAAACATCTGTTATAATGTTTTATAGAAAATGGTTTCAACCTGAATAAGAGGTGTGGCTACATCTCTTTGAATTACCACCACACCTATATTAAGACAGTTGATCTTTATGCATTCACAATATGTGTAATTCAAGTAAAATCATTTTCCAAACACTCAAAATTATCAAGATAGCGCTAATCCAGACAGTTCTAATCCACCACATCTATGCCCAGGAAATTCAATTCAGCCACATCACCACCGACAATGGTCTTACAAACGGCAACATTTGGTGTGTAACGCAGGATTATCAGGGTTTTATCTGGATCGCTACGGAAGACGGCCTTCACCGGTATGACGGTTATGGCATGAAGGTTTATAAAACTGACAAGTCCGATTCCACCAGTATCAGCAGTAATCTCATACTTCGATTATATGAAGATTCCTTCCGGAACCTCTGGATCGGAACACTTGACGGAGGCCTGTGCCGGTATGACCGGGAAAAGGATTTCTTTTATGTGTATAAAAATGATCCTGCTGATTCTTTCTCCATTCACGACAATGCCGTATTTTCCCTTTACGAAGACTCCGACAAAACTTTGTACATAGGTTCAAATGCCCTGAGCACGATAAAACTACAGGAAACCCTTCCTGCAAAAATCAAATTTAACAATTACCACTTTCCGGTCGACAACGGAAAGATCCTGAAAAACAACTGGGGCAGTTCGATCATTGAAGACAAAAACGGCAACATCCTCATCTCTGAAAACGGCGGTGGTATATCTGTATTTGATCCGAAAACGCAAAAGATCCGTAAATTCCTGGTTAACGAAATCGACAATCGTATCCAGACGATATTTATTGACGACCACAACCGGCTTTGGTCAGGCACGTGGGGAAGTGGCATATTTTTGTACGATCTGAATGACGCTTCATATGACCGACATAAAAAACCTCTAGCCATACTTAATGATATTTGTCCGGCTCAGATCGAAGTTATAACTTCAGACAACGATGGAAACACTTGGATAGCTACAGACGAAGGCTTATGCTTTCTTCCGAATGACAGATCTCCTTTTGACAAACAATCATTCATAAAATACACACATAACGACCTGGATCCTACGAGCCTGTTGGGTAATTCGATAAAATCTCTTTACATCGACCCCGATAACCGGCTTTGGGCCGGCTCCTACTTTGCAGGCTTGAATATTTATGACAGGCAATCCATCAAATTCAGATCTGTCCGAAAAAAAGCCTGGAGCCCTGAAAACAGTCTGAGTCACAATCATGTAACCTCTTTTGCCAAAGACAAGGAACAAAACCTTTGGATAGGCACGGATGGCGGTGGTTTGAACCGGCTGAAAGGCCCGGAAAATGTGATTTCCGATATGTATGAGCATATTGAGCTACACAACAAAAAATTAAAAATCAAATGTCTGGATACCGACTCGCGGGGCCATGTCTGGATCGGAACATGGGGTGAAGGCCTGATCAGGTACGACCCGAAAAGCAAAACAACCATCCGTTAC
>JBNKDZ010000021.1:0-2472 GCA_050288525.1 Cyclobacteriaceae bacterium | reverse complement strand
AAATGAAGAAGAAAGCCCCAATGATATGATCTGGCATCAGGAAACTCAGGGTGCAGGAGAAATCCTTTGCTTCCCGCTTCCGTTCGATCCGCAATTGTCTCTTGAAGAACAACGATATTATGTAGTATTGTATATCAATGGTGCAAAATATGTTGCCTGGATTGGACTCGATTTTGTTGAAGCAGTTAATCAGTCTGATAAGAGATATCTGCACCTCAACGAAAACTGTGACGGAAATGTTAAACCCTTTAGAACACAAGCATTGTTGGCATGGGAAGACCTTATCACCGATATTAATGATATGGACTACAATGACCTGGTTGTTCGTTCAAGCGTGACCGGAGACGGGGACATTGTTGAATTGACATTTAAACCATTAGCTCGGGGAGCAGGTTACAACCATGATTTGCTGATCAAACTGCCGAAAGCAGGCATCGAAAGTGTTAGTGGTGCTGCAAGTGCTATTGATGACGGAGATATGAAAGTGATCACTGTTATTAAAGATGCCAAATTATTATTTGGTGGTGATTTCATTAATACAAAATGTGGCGGGGTTGAAAAAGATATGGATGATATTGTTATCACTCTGGATATTAACAAAGATTTCATTTACAACCTCAGCACTCCGTATAGTCCGGTATTGCACGTTACCACAAACTCCCAGCCTGTCGAAAAATACGATCTGGAAGTTTGGCAGATAACTGGTAATGACACCTACAAATGTGGTGAATTAGATTTTCCAAATGGTGTACAAATGGAAAATATGAAATGGCTGTGGCCGATCGAAGAAGAACAAATTGGTTTGTGCGACGGAGGCTTCGAAGCTAAGGATATCTGGAGAAATGACTTTATGGCGAAAAGAAGAGTTGGTATTACGTATAAAATTGATTGTCCATAATCTCCTAATTTAGATCAACTAAACAATCAGAAAAAGGGTCCTTCGGGATCCTTTTTTTGTGAGACAGAAAGTATAACACACAACTCAAAACTTTCACACTTTCCACTTTCACACTTTCCACTTTCCACTTTCCACTCCACAATGGCGGTATTCCTGCCTTGTGTTGTCTTAAATATAAAACACTTTTATTCGGATGTTTGTTATATTACAAATGGATTCAACTATGATAAGCTTTAAATGGTTAATATTCATATCCGTGTCCTTTCTGTTGATGAATTGTTCTAAGGTAGAACAGGACCGTGAAGTTCCACAGGGTATCCTTGAAAATTCGCAATTGATATTTGAGGGTATTATCACTGAAAGTGTATTTGTGAAGTATGATGACAAAGAAGCCTGGAAAGTGGTGATTGAAAACAATAGTGGTTCTGTTATCGATATCTACTGGAGTGTGTCATCTGATAAAATTATTGCCATAGAAGCAAATGTCGGGCCGTTCAATTATCAATTAAATCCGGGCTCGGCGTATCTGAGATTTTCCACAGTCCGGCAGTTGGCAATCTCTGCCGTGAAAAGCAACAACATTACTGGCTGGTCATTTTTCTCTGATGAAGACATGAACTATACCAGGGTGTATAAAATTGTTTTTGATGATATAAGAGAAGTTACGATAGACGCAATAAGTGGTGATATACTGGATATTAGCTGATGTATAACGTTTTTGGGGATTTAACGCTATGCGCTATGCTCTGAGCTCTTAGCCATCTCATACAAAGGTTCCATATGTATGGTGGCTTCTATGTTCATTTCATTCAGGATCTGGACTTCAATATTTGTGGCGATCTCATGGGCTTTTTCAAGGCTGATATCCTTCGGGAGCTTGATGTGCAGGGTCATTTCAATATGTTCGCCGTACCTGTGTACGTGTACATGATGCACAACCGGATCATTCTTACAGTGAAATCTGGCAATATTCTGAACATTTGACAGGATCGTTTCATCCGGTTCTTCTCCCATAAGTGGGTCAATGCCTTCACGGATAATTTCATAGGCGGCATAAAATATCAGACATGCCACGATTAATCCTAATACACCGTCGATCCACCAATAATATTTTCCGAAAAATATACCAACAAGTATGATCGCGGAAGATATGGCATCGCTTCTATGATGCCATCCATCTGCTTTCAGCATAGGATTGTTCGTTTTTCTGAAAGCATAGAAAGAAAACTGTGCCAGCCCTTCTTTTATTACAACCGAGATAATCGTAACAATAACAGCAAAACTGCCATATTGAACACCTTCCCTGTTAATTAACCTGCGAATGGATTCCGAGGAGAATTCAAAAGCGACCACCGCCAGAATGACCCCGATTATAACAGAGGAGATCAACTCAGCTCTTCCGTGTCCGAAAGGATGTTCTTTGTCAGGTGGTTTGTTGGATATTTTAGTGCCAATAAGAACAATTATCGAACTGATAGAATCGGAGAGGGTATGCCAGGCATCTGCTTTTAAGGCAAGTGAACCTGAGACTATCCCTGCCCAGTATTTAAAAATAAATAACAGACTATTTACAA
>JBNKDZ010000020.1:0-3283 GCA_050288525.1 Cyclobacteriaceae bacterium | reverse complement strand
CACTCTTTGAAAATGTTTGTTCTTATTGTACGGATATAGGCTTTTGTATGTATTTAATGAAAATGTGATTTTTATTTTGAATTTTAATGGTTCGCATTAACTTACAGGCATAATTTTAAAATTAAACGAAATCATTTACCGTTCATAAAAAATAATCGTAATAATAATTAAATAACAGAAAAATATTTTATATTAAAAATATTCCATTGCCAATAGCCGGTTGGCTGGCTGGGATACCATAAAGTTGATTTTTTAAACGTAAAAATCTGGAAAATATGCCAAAAATAGGAACATTAGATTTTACCGGGATTTCAGGTCACAAATACACATTTAACGTGTATCCAATTTCAAAGGAATTGAAAGAGAAGGAAGCGATATACGTAGTGACCCATAGAACCATTAAAGCAGATGCTACTGTAGACCACATTCTGATCTATGCGGGTGCAACAAATAACTTAAACAAAGAATTTGAAAACCATCCGAAGAGTGAATGTTTTAAAAATGAAGTAGCGAACTGCATTTGTGTATACTGGGAAGATCATTTAGACACAAGAGAAAAAATATTAGACGATCTTATGAAATTCTATCATCCTCCGTGTAACGACTTCTGAGGATGAATCAACTTCTTTTATTTGTGGCCCGGCTTCTTTGAACCGGGCTTTTTCTTTATCTACAACGGATAATGGCTGAGGTGTAAATGAAACCACAAACACCACCAATGTAATCCATCCCAGGATTTTTCTTTTCAGATCCAACGGTTTATTGTCAGGAGCATTTGGATGCCGGAGTCCTAATATTCTTCCCAGCAAAAACGAAAAGGCAATATAAATACCGTATTCAGCCACCTCAGGCACATAATACTTCAATCCTAACTGAGCAATAAACACCCAGATAACAATCAACAGACGTTTTTTAATATCCGGCTGAAAATGATAAAATATGTAAAACAAAAAGACCAGATAGAGCAGCATCTTCCCTGCATACGTCCCGGACATTGGAGCAAAAGCCGGCATCCAGGCTATTCCGGATGCTGTGGTCAGGATCAGAAACAAACTCCTGGAAATCAAAAAACTGTATTTTGCGCCAAATAATCCATAGATAACATGTCCTCCGTCAAGTTGGCCAATGGGCAACAGGTTTAAGGCTGTAAAAAACAGGGCAATATACCCGGCAAACAACCATGGATAGTGGTACATCTCATATTTACTCGGAACCAGTTCGGTATCCGCCACATACGTCTCAAAGAATTTAAACAACAGGTTATCCCCAAGTTTGATAATTATAGGTTCATTAGCCTCCTCTTTCCCGGTAGTCTCCGGTATTTTCTGCTCAACGTAATCAGGATGATATTCGGGGTGAATGCTGTAGATATAATCTTTGGGGGGTAAATGCGTAAAACCATAAGTAAGTACAACAAGTGCAACAACAAATCCTGCCAGTGGCCCGGCGATGCCCACATCAAAATATTGCCGTCGTGATCTCATCGCCTCCCTGATCCTGATAAAAGCCCCCATCGTTCCGATCATTAAAAATATACCTGCCCATACCGGAATATAATACGGCAACGAAACTTTTATCTTGTAATACTTTGCCATAAAATAATGGCCGAATTCATGGAACGTCAATATACCAAGCAGAGGAATGGAATAGTTGAAGCCTGAGAGAAATTCACTGAACGACACATCACCAAGCAGAATTAGTTTACCGTACATCCATTCCGTACCAGCCATGGTGGTAGTGATCACTGTCAGGACAAATAACAGGATATGAATTGTATATGATTCCTTCTCTTGTGATGGCTTTTCCTGTGGCAGTTTTTCCTGTGGTATTTCCCCGTTAGTATTTTCCATTCGGCAATTGTTCCTTACGCAGTTTGTTTCGTTCAACATAAACCGTCTTGATCCCCAGCTTTTCTGCTGTTTCCAGATTTCCTTTCAGGTCATCAAACATCACAGTCCTTTCCGGGATCATTCCAAAATCGTCCAGCACATGTTGAAACGACTCGGTGTCAGGTTTTCGTTTTTTTATTTCATAAGAATAGTATAACCTATGGAACAGATCTGCAGGTTTATCATATTTCGAAGACTTTCTGAATACCTCATCAAAATGTCGTACGTGTATGCTGTTGGTATTGCTCAGCACCACGATATTGTATTTTTCTCCCATTTCCTCAATCCACGCTATGCGTTCTGCCGGTATATCCTGCAACATAAGGTTCCACACCCGGTCAATCTCCTGTTCGCTTAATGTATGATCCGTGATTGACCTGAATTCGTGTCTGAATTCCGCTTCGGAGATCTCCCCTTTCTCAAACCTGGAGAAGAACTCATGATTCATAAGTTCATCCACTACCTCCTGTTCCATGCCTCTACCTGTTAGCCTTGCAATCTCCTTGAAAGAAGCCTCAAAATCGAGGTTTATGATCACACCTCCCAGGTCAAAAATTATATTCTCAATTTTATTCTTCAATTTTATAAACGAATGTTTGACAATTAATCCGCAAATATCTAATATTGCACTCCCAAATTCAAGAAGACAGGGATAATAAAGCGGTGATATTGTGAAATATTACTATCTTTGTTCACGATCCGAACGAATTGGGATCCTTCGGACCCGGTTTCGAAGTAAAACAAAAATCGGGCCCATAGCTCAGCTGGTTAGAGCACCTGACTCATAATCAGGGGGTCCATGGTTCGAGCCCATGTGGGCCCACAAAAAAAGAGGCTGCCCCAAAAGCAGCCTCTTTTTTTTCCTCCCTACTCAAACTCAAACAGTTGCTGACTCTATTCCTTACTTCACTTCTCAACAACACTACATGTCTTCTTTATAACCTTAATATGTCCACACAATCAACCTGACAGGTCTATGGACGCTGTCAGGAAATTTCCACAAACTAATACGCTGTGCTCTTTGCCATACGCTTATTTTCCCTCCACTAGTCGTGGGTTTAACGAAGTGGTCCTACGACCCAAAACCAGAAAGAGCGTCCGCTAGGAAGCATCAAATTTGATCTGAATAATTTTCTTTTGGTACTTCCAAATAGCTTTCACAGCCAGACAATCGGGTTTTGATTTATATTTTACAGATCTTCATTTTATCGTTATGGATGTTTGGTCGTTTTTTGTTGTTGTGCTTTAATTCTTTTTGGTTGTTATGCTTTTTGATGCTTCCGGGCGGACGCCCTATGCGATGGTAGGTTTTAGGACCGCTGCACTAAGACCAGAATTAATTCGATTGTTATTAAAGGTACAAAATTTTCGTTCTATTGATCTAACAATTTTAC
>JBNKDZ010000019.1:0-5963 GCA_050288525.1 Cyclobacteriaceae bacterium | reverse complement strand
AATGATCCGGCACCTGCTGATAACAATTTATGGATCGATATGACAGACGGATCTTTTAAATAGTGGAAAGTGTGAAAGTGGAAAGTGTGAAAGTGGAAAGTGTGAAAGTGGAAAGTGTGAAAGTGGAAAGTGTGAAAGTGGAAAGTTAAAAGTGCGAAAGTTGCGGTTCGTGTCTCACCATAACCTGACAGCGTCCATAGACCTTTCAGCGTTGAAACAGACGACAATACTCAATATGTCATTAGCAGGAGTTTCTGGTGATCATTGACGAAAGAAAATGATCACCAGTTACAACGCAGGAATCTCCTTCGGTTAGGGACCAGGATTGCAATATGCTGGTGCTATTACAAACAGATGGAGATTCCTGCCCTTTGCTCTGTGCAAAATCTATCCTTGTTCTTCCAAAGATTTAAGAAGGAGCGAAGCAAGCTATAACCTGTCCAAAAAATGCTTGCTCCGACTTCCTCCGGTGTGTGTTTGATGATACTATTTAAAAGAAAGGTTTTTGGTTGCTGCTTTACTTTTAATTGATTCTATCATCACATCATCCAGCATGTTTTCTTCGTTTTCAGGCTTGTTTTTATTGATGTAATCCTGTCGTTTTACATTCAGTTCGGCAATTTGCTTCTGGATTTGTGCCCGTTCTTTGGATTTCTTTTCGACATATTGTTTCCGCTCATCTACATCCATCTTTTGCATTTCTTCAGGTAAATATGCTTCATCTGCCTTTTCGATGGCTTCGGAATCATCTTTTGAAGCATCTACCAGATCCCATGAGGAATTTTTATAGGCATGTGAACTTTTGGAGATCGCCCGGTTTATTTTGTTGGACCGACTGATGGACTGTGAATTAAGATCCTGTTCCATCTGCATCTCCTTCTTGTTTTGCCCCGATGTGCCATAATAAATGTAGGTGTCATTCAGCCTGGTGTTCAGACGATCGATCTCATCATCATAAGGAGTCGGAACATACACCGTTCGTTTGTTTTGCTCAATGCTCATATAGGTGCCTTTGGTGCGATCAGCGCCGTCTTTCCACATGGTACTGATGCCTTCCTCATAGTTGCCACAGAAAATTGTATTAACAACGACATCCTGTTTCACTGCCATTTCACAGGAATTTTTATAGGATATGCCACCTTGCGTAAACGGTTCGTTGCCGGCGATAAAGATCAGTTTGAGGTCAGCTCTCGATTCGGACCAGTCAAGCTGGTCGATGGATTTTTTTATCACAGCCCCGCAGAATTCATCTCCGCCATTGGTGGTGAGTGCAAATAGTTTACTGGAGATCTCATCCAGATCGTCGGTTAGCGGACTGACCATCCGGATGTAGTTTTCGGAAGACGGCAGGTTGTCGTTGCCGTATTCGTACAAAGCGATTTTGATATTCGGCTTGCTGCCATCCCCGCATTTTGCAGAGGCAAGTTCATTAACGATGGTCCACAACTGGGATTTTGCCTGTTCGATCAGGCCGTCCATGCTGTTGCTTGTATCCAGCAGGAGGGCAAGCATAATGCTTTGATTGGATTCCTTAACCTGCTCCTCTGTGTTGTTTGTTTCAACCGATTCATTTTTAGAATTGGCTGAGCTGCACCCCGACAATACCGTGAAGAACATCAGGAATGCTACGAATACCGGGTTAAAAATGCGTATTTGAATTAGATTTTTCATGACGTTAAAATTTAAATGTGACTTAAAGGTCCGGCGAAAATAATTTAAAAAACAGCGCCGGTTAGGGAGGGTGCCGGTTGGGTTCGTAAAGGGAATAATTCGGTTAGTGAAGGTACATTTATGGCGGAAAAAGCGTTGAAACGGATAAAAATTTATTTCCTATATTGCTTAAGAATTTATTTATATGCATGTATTAAAAACGATATTGTTTGTATTTCTGACCTTTTTGAGCACCTCATTGATAGCTCAGAATAAGTCCAAATCCCTGAAGCGGTCATCAGAAAAAGCCGATACGGAAGTATACCTGGAAGAGGCGGATCGGCTGAAAAATGATGATCCTTCCGCATCGCTGGACCAGCTTGAAAGAGCCCTGGCAGTGAGCATCGAAAATAAGGATGTCGTGCAGGAGGGGAGATGTTACATTCTTATCGGAGAGATCAATGAGAATATTCAGGAATGGAACCTGGCCAAAGAGAATTATGAGAAAGCATTTAAAATATTCGTAAAGGACAATTCACAACTGGAATTCCTCAAAAAATCACTCACAGGTCTGGGCAATGCATACATGAACCTGGGCGATTACGCCTCAGCACAAAACTATTACAGTCTCTTATTAAAAAATAAGGAAAATTACTACGACGAATGGAATGCGCTGTTGCTACTGTCAGAGTTGCTCTACCGAAGCGGGAAATATGAACAGGCATTGTCGTACGCCGATCGGGCAGAAAAAGCAGCCGAAAAGCTCCGGTATAAATCGATACCAGTCGAGATCCAGAACCAGAAAGCCAAGATCTACGCAAGCATTAACGAACTGGATAAAGCACAGATGACCTACAACAAAAGTCTGAACCAAAATAATGATTTTGAAGAACCGGCCATCCTGTCAACCCAAAAAGAAGCCAAAGAAGAGATCATTAAAGGGTTGCGGAGTCAGAACAGATCCCAGGAAGAAATCGATCTCCGGAACAATACCATCCAGCAGAATATCAACCTTAACAGGATGGAGGATGTCACAAAGGATAAAGTTGAACTGGGGAAGTTTCTGATCGAGCAGGGCAATGCCAACAATGCGATCCGTGAGCTTGAGGAAGCTGTTGTAATTGCAGACTCCATTGGAAGTGTTCAGGAACAGGCCCGGGCCAATCTATCTCTGGCGGAGGCATATAAAAGTGTAGGAAATAATGCTGCTGCTCTGAGAAGCTATGAAAAATACAGTGAAGTCGCCGGACAGATCATTCAGGAAAAGGACAGCCAGTTAGCTTCACGGTCGGAAATCCTGCGAAAGCAAAAATCCATTGAAGGGCTGACAAAAGATTTTACTATAGACGAACAAAGCTTCAAGCTGAAAGAAACTGAAGGCTACCTCGAACGATCCATGATTGCCCGGCAGCGACTTGTGATCTATGGTCTGTTGGTCATAATGCTGATCATTGTTGTTACTTCGTATTTTGTCTTTAAAAGTGCACGTGCAAGCAAACTGGCCAATCAATTGCTGGCACTTAAGTCACTGCGCAGCCAGATGAACCCACATTTTATTTTCAACGCCCTCAACTCCGTAAATCAGTTTATCTCCCAGAGCGACGAGCGGGCGGCGAACAAGTTCCTTGCGGACTTTTCGAAGTTGATGCGGATGGTGCTGGACCACTCTCAGGAAGATTTCATCACGCTGGCCCAGGAGAAAGAGGTAATATCACTATACCTCAAACTGGAACATTACCGTTTCAGAGAGAAATTTGAATATAATCTTGATATCCGTGACCAGATCGATCTGGATGCATTCCGGATTCCTCCGATGCTCATCCAGCCCTATATCGAAAACGCCATCTGGCATGGTCTCCGGTATAAAAAAGACAAGGGTAAACTTGATATTACCATTTGTGAAGCGAACGACTTTCTGGAAGTAAGCATTACCGATGATGGTATTGGCAGGAAGAAGTCGGTGGAACTGAAAACTGAAAATCAGAAGAAGCACAACTCCCGCGGACTGAAGAACATCGAAGAGCGCCTCCATATCCTGAACAAGGTATACCATACCCGTTATAAAGTAACTGTCGAAGACCTTGACCCGAAGACCGGCGAGGGGACCAAAGTATCCATCTTCATACCAAATCATATCCATGACAAAAATTAAAGCCGTAATCATCGACGACGAACAGGACAGCCGTGAGATCTTGAATAATTACCTAAACAAATATTGTCCGGATGTGGAAATTTGTGGCTTTGGAGAATCCGTTGATACAGGCATAAAATGTATCCGCAAACATAAGCCGGAGATCGTCTTTCTGGATATTGAAATGCCTTACGGCAATGGGTTTGATCTGCTGGAACAGATAGGAGAGATCGATTTCGAGACCATTTTTGTCACAGCTTTCGACAACTACGCCATCCGGGCCCTCAACCAGAGTGCTGCCTACTACCTGCTGAAGCCGATCGACATCGACGAACTGATCCATGCCGTAGAAAAGATCAAAAGCGAACGGCAAAATGATGCGACCATGCACTCCAGAGTATTGATGGAAAACATCCGTTCCATCTCCACCCAGAACCAGAAGATCATGTTGCCTACGCTGGAAGGGTTTGAGATCGTCAATGTGAGCGATATTGTCTATTGTCTGGCGGAAGATAACCTGACCCAGTTTCATTTCAGGGGACAACCATCCCTGCTGATATGTCGAACCCTCAAGTTTTTCGAAGAAGTGCTCAGCGACTTTAACTTTTTCCGCATTCATCGGTCATCCCTGATAAATCTGAATTATGTAAAACGCTATACGAGAGGCAAAGGCGGATATGTGACGATGACGGATGACAGGGAACTTGAGGTGTCTCCAAAGAAAAAGAAGGAGTTTTTGGAAGTATTCAGGTAATGGATCACGGATTTTTACGGATTTATGGATTTCACGGATTTTGGTTGCACGCTTTTTTCTATGGTTGACAGTTATAGTGATTGAATTAGTTATCAAGAATTGGGTAGTAAATAAAAAGATCACTAATTTTATATGAAGATTGATATTTTTCAGAAAACTTCAAACTATACTTTTTACAAAAATAATATATGAAAAAACTACAATGGCTGATATTTTTTGGAGTTAACCTGTTCACAATTATATGATGGGTATCCAGTCGTATTAAATGATTTAGATTTAAACAAAAATGTCTAGTTTGGAAAACAGGTTTACATCCAAAATAATAAATAAAACGGATTTGGAATTGCAAGAATATGTCAATAATCCGAGCGATTATCAGAAAGAGGCTGTGATTGCTGCTATTAACGAACTTGAGCGAAGGGGAACTGCAGATATTGAAACTGTAAAGTTGAAAGAAGAAATTGTTAAACCTGAAAAGGAAATAAGTTATTCTGCAGAAAATTGGAGCATTCCGGATGGTTTGCCATCATCGATTTCAACGGCAGCAAAATTCATATACATTTCTATAGGTTTGGGAGTCATAAATTTTTTTATTGTTGAATCAACAACAGGAAAATTGAGTGAATCAAATTTGTTTGATATAATTAGTGCAATCCTGACATTGGGGATAATAGTTCTGTTGGCATATATGATCCATCTTGGTAAAAAGGGGGCACGGACGGTATTTCTTGTTTTATTTCTGCTCGGAATAGTATTTTATTTACAAATATTAAATGAATTCTTTAGGATAAATATGTTGTCTGGAATTCTATCGGTTTTACAAACAGGTTTTCAGGTTCTTTCATTAATCTTTCTATTTAAATCTGACTCAAAAGAATGGTATTCAAAAGCATCAAACAGTTAAAAATGATAGCAATCAAAAAATCCTTGTACATAATCACTATATCCAGGAAAAAGGGTATGATCACTGATTTTCACAGATTCAGGGATCACACAGACAATTATAATCCGTGTAATCCCTAAATCCCTATAATCCGTGATCATCATAGCACGAGTCTTTTGAAAGTTAAGGACTTACTCCCAAAATTAATCAACAACCCCACTTCAAGTTTATAAGCCTTCAGGTAATTTAACGTCTGGGCCATATGGGCATCTTCCAGTTGTTTGCGTGCTTTTAATTCTACCAGCACTTTTCCCTCTACTACAAAATCTGCTCTCCTTCTACCGATAGGCTGTGGCAGATCTTTATAAAAAATATCCTGTTCTATTTCTCTGGCAAATTCCAGATTTCTTTGGCTCATTTCCCAGGCAAGTGCACGTTGATAGATCACTTCCTGAAAACCATTTCCTAAAAATCCATGAACATCAAAAGATGCTCCAATTATTTTTTTTGTAATGTCCTCGTACTTCAGTTTTTCCATTCGTTAA
>JBNKDZ010000018.1:0-5506 GCA_050288525.1 Cyclobacteriaceae bacterium | reverse complement strand
AAAAATTCATTCGGTTTTCTTCCATACATATATTCAGGGGTACTATATCGGTCATTCCAAAAATTTTCCATTATATTAAAAATTGTATTTGTTGCGATTTTCGTAAAAACACCCCTAAAGGGATGCCTCATATTACTATTATTCATCTAACTGTTAATAAATGATTTAAGTTTCAATAAAAACAGATACCTTTGTAGAATTAATAATCGAGAGATAATAGTGAAGGGCGTTCAATTACAAGTATTATACGAAGACAATCATCTTCTGGCAATCAATAAACCTACCGGAATGCTGGTACAGGGTGACAGTACCGGTGACACTCCTTTAGTGGAGCTTGCCAAAAATTATATCAAAGAAAAATACAACAAGCCGGGAGATGTATTTTTAGGGGTCACCCACAGGCTCGACCGGCCAGTTAGTGGCGTTGTCCTGTTTGCCAGAACATCAAAAGCGCTTGACAGGATCAATAAATTGTTTCGAGAACGAAAAATTCACAAAAAATACTGGGCTGTAGTTAAAAAGAAACCGCCAAAAGAAAAAGACAAGCTGGTACACTGGCTCATCAAGGATGAGAAGAAAAATATTGTGACCGCTTACGACCATTTTCAGGAAGGCAGCAAGAAAGCAGAATTGTATTTTAATGTGATGGGTAAGCTGAACGATCATTACCTGCTGGAGATAAATCCGATAACCGGCCGGTCGCATCAGATACGTGTTCAGTTAGCTTCAATCGGTTGCCCCATACGGGGAGATCTTAAATACGGATTCCATAAGGCTAATCCGGATGCCGGAATAAATCTGCATGCCAAAGAATTGCATTTTATCCATCCTGTTAAGAAAGAAAAAGAAACTATTATCGCATCATTACCGGAAAATGATTTCTGGGAACAATTTTTGAGTATTGAAAAAGTTAAAATAAAAGATAGAGATATTGGGAAATTAGTTTAGTTTAAAGCTAAAAATTATTATACGCATCAATATCTAAACTATCTTAAATGCATAATTGCTTAAACAACATTAATTGAATGACAACAAGGTGGATATATAATGAAGACCCGGATCCGGAAATTGTAAAGCAATTATCAAAGGAAATTAATGTAAATCCCATCTTATCAAAGATCCTATGTCAACGTGGCATTTCAAATTTTGAAGAGGCAAAAAATTATTTCCGCCCCTCACTGGATCAGCTTCATGATCCATTTCGGATGCTTGATATGGACAAAGCCATCGAAAGGATCATCCAGGCCATAGAAAAAAACGAAAAAATTATCATTTATGGTGATTATGATGTGGACGGCACGACTTCTGTAGCCCTGGTATATGGCTTTCTGAGACAGTTTCACAAAAATATCGATTTTTATATACCCGACAGGTACAAAGAAGGATATGGGTTATCCCGACAAGGGATTGAATGGGCACATGAAAATGCATGCTCCCTAATGATAACCCTTGACTGTGGTATTAAAGCCGTTGAAATGACAAAGCTTGCAGATAACCTGGGTATCGAACTAATTATCTGTGATCATCACCTGCCGGGTGAAACGCTTCCATGTGCGCATGCTATTCTGGACGCCAAACGTCCCGACTGCCAGTATCCATACAAAGAACTTTCAGGTTGTGGGGTAGGGTTTAAATTGTTACAGGCTTTTTGTATAAAAAAGAACCTTGATACCGAAAAGCTGTTCGATTATATTGATCTTGTTGCAGTTAGCATTGCTGCAGATATCGTTCCGATAACAGGAGAAAACAGAATTCTGGCGTATTTCGGCCTTAAAAAACTTAATGAAAATCCACGTCTCGGACTTGAAGCTCTTATTAAGTATTCTGAGATCCGGGATAAGGTCAACATTTCATCCATCGTTTTTGGTATCGGCCCGAGGATAAATGCTTCAGGTCGCATGGATCATGCAAAAACAGCTGTTCAGCTACTTCTTGCAGATAACTATGAAAAGATCGAATCGCTGGCCCAGAACCTGAATGTTAAAAATTCGCAACGAAGGAATTACGACAGCACCATAACCAATGAAGCTCTCGAAATGATCGAAGGCAACGATATCTTTAAAGATGCCAAATCTACTGTTTTATATAAAACAAACTGGCACAAGGGTGTGATCGGTATTGTTGCATCCCGATGTCTGGATAAATATTATCGACCGACCATCATCCTTACGGAATCGAATGGAAAAGCGACAGGATCAGCCCGGTCAGTGGATGGTTTTGATATCTATGAGGCTATTTCCGAATGTTCCGACCTGCTTGAACAATATGGAGGACATATGTATGCTGCCGGCCTGACTCTTGAGATAAATAAGGTTGAAGCTTTCAGGGAGAAATTTGAAAAAATAGTCTCCGAAAAGATCTCTGAAGATCAGTTAATCCCGTTAATTAAAATTGATTCTGAAATATTGCTGGAAGATATTAACTTTAAATTTTATAATATCATAGAGCAAATGGCTCCTTTCGGCCCGGGAAATATGCATCCGGTATTCGTCTCGCACGAACTGCATGTTCATGGAAGACCCAGGATATTGAAGGAACAACATTTAAAGTTTAGTATCAAACAGGGTGATTCTAATATTATTTTTGATGCCATAGGATTTGGTCAGGCGGAATACTATGATTTAATTGCAAGCGGCATGCGTTTTAGTATGGCGTATTATATAGAAGAAAACAATTTTATGGGTAAGAGATCCCTGCAATTGCGGATCAACGATATCCGTTTTGATTGATTTTTAACAGTTATGCTTAGATCTGAAGGTTTAGTAAAAATTTATAAAGGAAGAACTGTCGTCAACAATGTAAATGTTGAGGTAAAACAGGGCGAAATTGTAGGGTTACTGGGACCAAATGGTGCCGGTAAAACCACCACTTTTTATATGATCGTTGGCTTGATCAAGCCGAACGATGGAGAGATCTATCTTGAAAGCGAGAATATTACCAACCTGCCGATGTACCGGAGAGCAAAAAAAGGTATCGGATATCTGGCTCAGGAAGCATCCGTATTCCGGAAACTTACTGTTGAAGAAAATATCATGGCTGTACTGGAGATGTCTACACTCAGTAAAGCCGAACAAAAACAAAAAATGGAGTCCCTGATCGAAGAGTTCAGTCTTGGACATGTGCGTAAAAATATTGGCATGGTACTTTCAGGAGGTGAACGTCGCCGTACAGAGATTGCCCGTGCCCTGGCAGTAGATCCGAAATTTGTTCTTCTCGATGAACCATTTGCCGGTGTAGACCCTATTGCCGTAGAAGAAATTCAAACCATTGTAGCACGCCTTAAAAATAAAAACATCGGAATACTTATCACCGACCACAATGTGAATGAAACATTGTCGATTACCGACAGGGCATATCTTATGTTCGAAGGTAAACTTTTAAAAGCCGGAACAGCAGAAGAACTGGCCGAAGACGAACAGGTACGACGTGTTTACCTGGGTCGTCATTTTGAATTAAAGCGTAAAATCTAATAATTAACATCCGGATGGAAATCATCAATTCCATAATGAGTTGGGTAATGAAAAAACGGATCCATGATATTGATCTGTTTTTGAAATTCCCTGTAGAAGTACAGCAGGAAGTATTTTTGAAGCTTATAAAAGCTGCCAAAAAAACCGAGTTTGGGGTAAAACATGGTTTCCAGGACATAAAAACGTTCCGGGATTTTAAAGAACAGGTGCCCATTCATACCTATGAAAAGCTCTTTCCGTGGATCGAACGCCTGCTGAAAGGTGAACAAAACATCCTTTGGCCATCTGATATAAAATGGTTTGCCAAATCTTCCGGCACAACAAACGATAAAAGCAAATTCATCCCTGTCTCGCAGGAAGCCCTTACAGATTGCCACTTTAAAGGTGGCAAGGACATGTTGTCGATCTATTTTAACACCCATCCGGGATCAAAGATCTTTACTGGTAAAGGGCTTGCTATTGGCGGGAGCCAGCAAATAAATCAGTTCGATTCCAACTCCAACTCTTACTATGGTGATGTATCTGCCGTAATCATGAGCAACCTCCCGTTCTGGGCCAAACTGGCACGCACACCGAGCCTGGAGATCGCCCTGATGAGCGAGTGGGAAGAAAAAATAGAAAAGATGGCCAGCTCAACCATCCAGGAAAATGTAACCAACATCGTAGGTGTACCTACATGGACGGTGGTACTGCTGCAAAAAATACTGGAGAAAACCGGGAAAAGCCATATCCACGAAGTATGGCCCAACCTCGAACTGTTCGTACACGGTGCAGTTGCTTTTGATCCGTATGAGGAGTTGTTTAAAAAACTGGCCCCTTCACCGAACATGAGATACCTCGAAACCTATAATGCTTCCGAAGGATTTTTTGGTATTCAGGACCAGGTCGATTCGAGAGACATGTTGCTTATGCTCGACTACGGGATCTACTATGAATTCATTCCCATCGAAAATATTGAAGATGATAACCCTCAAACCATCGGACTTGAAGATGTGGAAGTTGGTAAAAACTATGCTTTAATAATTTCTACCAACGCAGGCCTTTGGAGGTACATGATCGGTGATACTATCAAATTCACTACGTTATCCCCTTTCAGGATACGGATCTCCGGTCGTACCAAGCATTTCATTAATGCCTTTGGTGAGGAGGTGATCGTGGAAAATGCCGAGACGGCCATAAAAAATGCCTGTGAAACCACCGGAGCAATTATTGGCGATTATACTGCCGGTCCGAGATACATTGAAGAAGGAAAAAAAGGAGGGCATGAATGGATTATCGAATTCAATCAGGAACCCGATGACAGGGATCGGTTTATCGAAGTACTGGACAATACACTTAAGGAAGTAAACAGCGACTACGAAGCCAAAAGGTATAAAGATATTGCTCTTGACGCCCCGAGAGTTCATTTTGTTGGTGCCGGAACATTCTATCAATGGATGAAGAAACGCGGCAAGCTCGGTGGTCAGCATAAGGTACCCAGACTATCAAATAACAGGGAGTATATTGATGATTTGCTATTACTGATCAATTCGGGAGAGCAAATTAATGTGTGAAAGGCTTATTTCCTGAAACGGACATACGATTTGGATCTTAATTTGTTTAACTTCTTTCGTATAAGGTAATCTTCCAAAAGATTCAGATATCTGGTTGGAAACAGAATATAGAAAATGAACCATTTTTTAAAAGTGCCACTAATAGACAATAACCTAAAAACTGCAAAAAATAAAATAGGCGTAGCATACAAAATATCTTTAATGATAATGGACATTTCAACATCCTGTATTAAAAGGATCAAATAAATATACCCTACCGGAAGCGTATTTAAAATCAGCCAAAAAAATAAATGTATATGCTTCATCGTATTTTAAAACCTTTGATTTTTTCTTCATCGATCATATTACGAACCGGAAACAGGAATTCATGATAGTCACCTTTATATTTTATTCGTATTTTACTTACATTATAAAATCTGGTATGAAAAATCATGCTCCACATTCCTGAAATACAAATTTCTCGGATCTAAAAAGATTGAATTT
>JBNKDZ010000017.1:0-3541 GCA_050288525.1 Cyclobacteriaceae bacterium | reverse complement strand
GAATACTACCTCCTTTGCCATTTGCACTCCGCCAGATGATATGTTTTATTTGTAATTCAGATTAATTCCGCCTCCTGAAGTAGACATTTTCACAAGGATTCCGCCTCCGTTAACTGTTCCGTTTACCCGGTCGTTTTTTGACTCTCCCGAGAAATTGTTCAACGAAACACTAACATGGTTTCCCCGCAGGTCAAGGTCCATTCCTAACCCTGAAGGTACAGTAGCCGAAACACTACCTCCGCTTGTTGACAATACGAGTCTGTCTTTCAATACATCCATATCAGCATGGATCCCTCCTCCACTTGTATGAGCTTCCACACTTCCTTCTATTGATTTCAGGTTAATACTACCACCAGAGGTATTGGCATCAAGATCTCCTTTAAGTTTTGTGACATTAATGGAGCCTCCACTGGTTTTCAGGTCCGCATCTCCGATAATCCGTTCAACTGTCACACTCCCTCCTGAGGTATTGGCATCAATTTCTCCTTCTACATCTTCAATCCGGATACTTCCACCACTGGTTCTGAGGATATGTTTATCTCCGTTGACTGACGATAAGTTTAATGATCCCCCGCTTGTATGGGTCTCACATTCAAACGATTTCGGTGTATAAACCACAAACGATATGGACGGGCCATTTTTAAACCATCCGCTGGTTGTCCTTTTTGCGATAGCCTCAACCCTTGAACCATCCTGCCGGATTGTTATTTCATAATCATCCTCCAGAATCTCATCCAGTTTTTCTCCTTTGTATTTATTTGACCACACATACATTTCCACTTTCACCTTATCCACATCACCGCCAATAACTTTTATCGATCCTCCGGAAGTGCTTACAAAAAGTTCTCCTGAAGAAAGATCAAAGGTTTTTACAGTATAAGGTGTTTTGTTCTCTGTATTGTGTTCATTATAGGAAAAAGAACAGCCTGTCGAAAGAATTAGTAAAAGAACAGCCGAGCATATGCCGCTGATCATGCCTGTTGTAGAAAATTGCTTTTTCATTATAGTTTTGCTTAATAATTGTTTTTTATGAAATAATAATAATGAAAAGACGCGATGGTCACGTCCCGTTATCAGATAGGCATTAAAATCAAAACTAAATATAATCCTTTAAATCAAAATATCCTCTCCAAATTGTATAATCTGTCATATACTGTTTTAAAAGGCATTTTTAATACATTATTGAAATCTTTACGAACTTTTTATTAAAGCAAACATATTCTCCTCCTTAACCACTTGAATTTCACTATCCGTCATCTCCCGCGACAGTCTTTCCACTTTTAACTTTCACACTTTTAACTTTCACACTTTCAAATTCCTTGTTCCTCTAATTCTGGTTCTTAAATATTGATGTAATAAAAAATACATTTATATTGCATATAGATATCATATCAATACAGGATGCACCCTGTCCGATATCTGTTCATTAGTTCGATCGCAAAAATTACCGGATGAAAAAAGCTTTACTTTTCCTGTTCTTTCTTGTCATGTGCATCCGGGTTTCCGGACAGAATCCCGGCAACATCACCGGTACGATCACGGATCAGAATGGCGATCCCCTCCCTGGTGTTAATGTTTTCTTTAAAAATACCAGTCTGGGTACCACCTCCGGCTTTGACGGCACCTATTCCCTCACGATCCCCGATGACGCCGAAGCAGACACGCTGGTCTTTTCCTTTATTGGATATACCACCATGGAACAGGCTACCGGCAACCGAACGGTTATTGACATCGTACTTGCAGAAGACACCAAACAGCTCGAAGAAATAATCATCACCGGATATACCTCTCAGAAAAAACAGGATATCAGCGGTGCCATCTCGGTAGTTGATCCCGAGTCGTTAAAAGACAAACCCCTAATCAGTCTTGACCAGGCACTACAGGGACAAGTTCCCGGTGTTTCTGTCACACAGTCATCAGGTACCCCTGGCGGAGGCATCATGGTGCGGATACGGGGGAGCTCTTCTATTGGGAGCTCCAATACCCCTCTTTATATTGTCGACGGTATCCCTGTTCAGAGTGGAGGATTATCTCTGAGAGATTTCGGAGGACAAAATGACAATGCTTTATCCACACTGAATCCGAACGATATAAAATCGATGCAGGTGCTTAAAGATGCTTCTGCAAAAGCTATTTATGGTTCAAGAGCATCAAACGGAGTAGTTATAATCACCACAAAATCCGGAAGTCTGAGCAGCGGGACAAATTTTGAGCTGGATGTTCAGAGAGGATTCTCCCAACCAACAAATACCATTGAATTATTAAATTCACGTGAATTGCTGGAATTGCAACGTGAAGCCCTTATAAATGCCGATCAAGATCCGGATGCCGCCGGAATTCCCGGTATAACAGACGGCGTGGATACAGATTGGGTAGATGAAGTTACCAGAACAGCCATCACCGAACAATATCAGCTGTCCGTGAATGGTGGTGCTGATAAAACCCGGTTTTATATCAGCGGAGCCTATCGGAAAGAGGAAGGTGTCATGTTGAACAATGAATTTAACCGGTGGAATATCACTGCAAATATTGACCATAACGTATCCGACAGATTAAGTCTGGGGATCAATTTTAATGTTGCCCGTACCTTAAACAAACGTGTAAAAGGCGACAATTTTCTCGATGGCGTATATTCAGCTGCCCTCACCAGTCTGCCCTACTACCAGCCTTATGATGAAAATGGGAATTTATATGTTCCCGGAGATGATGGATATGCCGGGTTTCCCAATTTCAACCCTGTGGGTCAGGCTACCCAGCCCAGATTTAACACCTATTCCAACAAGGTCCTGGGAGGATTATTTTTTAAATATAAGATCAAACCCGAACTGGAATTCACGACAAAATTCAGTCTGGATTACATCGGCACCATAGACGATCATTATGAACCCCGTACCTCAGCTATCGGGGGCTATCTTGAAAGTGTTCAGGGACAGGGATATGGCAATTATATGACATCCGACAGATCTGTATTCCTGAACAGCAATATCCTTACCTATAACAAGACATTCAAAGATAAACACGAAATAAGTGCTTTAGCAGGCACAGAATTATTGAGTCAAACGGGAAGAAGTGCTACCACAACCGGAATACTATTCCCCGGAGATGAATATACCTACCTGACATCAGCAGGTTTGATCATTGACGGATCCTCCTACTATTCTGAAAATGCTTTATTTTCCTTCTTCAGCCAGATACACTATAAGTACAAAAATAAATTTATGGCATCCGTAAGCGGCAGATACGACGGGTCCTCTCGATTCGGTAAAAATAAAAAATATGGCTTTTTCCCGGCAATATCCGGTAGCTGGAGGATTACCGAAGAATCCTTTTTCAAGCAATTAAATTGGCTTGATGACCTGAAACTTCGTGCCAGCTATGGTCTGACCGGAAATGAAAGATTTGGCAATTTCCTCTATTTAGGAACATGGGGCGCAACAACCGCGTATAACGGGGTCCCCTCCGTTGTTCCGGCAAACCTTGAAAATCCTGATCTACACTGGGAAGCAACAACAGAATTGAATGCCGGGCTCGATATTTCAGT
>JBNKDZ010000016.1:0-4176 GCA_050288525.1 Cyclobacteriaceae bacterium | reverse complement strand
TAGCTTGGAGTTTGAGTAAGTAGCAAGCGGACAATACCCTGGTTCGTATCTCAGCAAATTAAAATTCTGCTCCAGATAAATTGAAGTGCTAAGAAATGTTGAGTGGTGTCGTCAATAGTAACGCTGACAGGTCTATGGACGCTGTCAGGTTGGTATCACTAAAAATCAAATTCTTTGATCCATTAATTCGTAAAATCCTTATCCCTCTTTCCAATGAAGTCATTCTTCTGATTGATAAATGATTTGTTAAGTATGTAATTCTAAGTAAGAAGTATTGATTTTTTCCTTTTTAGATTATCAAAAATTTATGCTTAAATATCTCATCCCCCAGAAATACCGATTGATCCGAAATAAGAGAGAAGGAATCAGGACAGAATTTAGTATACTGCTCAAGCATCAATATTAAATCCTAACTCAATTTCATCAGCACCGATACCACCTCTTATACCCCAGTTTTCTTTTGGCTGTTCATTTAGAATTATAAAAACAGTGTTTTTGTTGACGTTGAGTTTATCAGAAAGTTTGTTGACAATTTCTTTATATAAAATCTTTTTAATTTTTGCAGATCGTCCTGAAAATAAAAATATTTCTATAAATATCTCATAGGGGGACTTAGACAAAAACAAATCCGGTGAATACTGAATTAACCGTATATTTTTGTCATCTTCCAGTAATTGCAATACATCGACAAGACAATCAGCAACGATTTCGATCAATGACCGAAGGAAATTATGGTCATGACCATCAGCGATCTCTATTCTTACAGAAGGCATATTGCTTAATTATTAAATAAAGAAAGATATTCGGTATACAAACGCATCGTTATACGGAGACTTCTGTGAGTCGAACAAGACATTATACAGTAACATTATCCCTATACCACCTTTACGTCCAAATGGTTGCATAACACCTCCTCCAAGAAATAATCCGGGTACCCACTCACGTTTAAACCTGTTGAGATACGGATTGTAATACTCATAACTCAGATCTTCAAATTCGGCATAGGCAAATACCGGCTGAAAAAGGTCCATACGCGCAAAGACTTTTCCTCCATACACATTGGTTGATTTGGTCAGATCATCTCCGTTAGAGTAATAATATTTACGTCGGATGTACTGATAAATGATCCCTGCCCCGGATGATAGCTTTGGTGTAATCCGATAGCCCATAACAGGCGACAGTTCAACATAACTATACGAATCACTGAACCACAAACCAAAATTACCACCAAAATATACACGATCCTTGAAAGAGCCCATATTGTTTTTGGATGAAGATTTTTCTTTTTGATCAGATGCAGCTTCCTGATCCTGGGCTCGTAAAGCTTCATTGAAACTAAAAATACATATAAGAGTAATTATAAGATATCTGAACATATTCGATCGTTTATGATGTTTTTAAGAGGTCTAACAGAAATTACTTATCTTCTTCCACCAGGATATACAAATCTTCTGTTTCCTTTTTCATAAGATATTTTTCTCTGGCAAATTTTTCAAGTGCTTCTTCGTCAGTCAATAATTGTTGCCGGTCTTCTTCTACTTCTTTAATTTTTTCAATATAAAATTCTTTTTCGCTACGGAGATCACCAAGCTGTTTTCTAAGTTTATATTGGGTATAAATATCATTGGAATCAATAAAAAGCATCCAGAACAGGAAGAAAATTCCGGTTAGAAAATAGAAATTCCGGGTGAACTTAGGCAGCTTTTTAATCATAGGTGGTACTATTTCCAACCAAAAATAAAAAATTTAATCAAGAAGATAAATAGCTTACAGATTTCTTTTCGAAAAGAATAGATAAAAAAAAGGGACTACTTGTTCGGTAATCCCTTTAAAGTGTGTCAGTTATGACTTATTTTTTTGATGGGTAAACAGCTGTTTCGCCCAATTCTTCTTCGATACGCAACAGTTGGTTATATTTAGCCATCCTGTCTGATCGTGACAACGAACCGGTTTTGATCTGGCCCGCGTTTGTTGCTACGGCGATATCTGCGATAGTAGCATCCTCAGTTTCACCTGATCTGTGTGAAACAACAGCAGTCCATCCTGCTTTGTGTGCCATTTCAATAGCATCAAGTGTTTCAGTAAGTGAACCGATCTGGTTTACTTTGATAAGGATTGAGTTACCACATTTTTCTTCGATACCTCTTTTGAGGAATTTAACGTTTGTTACAAGCAGATCATCTCCAACAAGCTGACATTTGTCTCCGATTTTCTGAGTAAGTTTTGCCCAACCTTCCCAGTCACTTTCATCACATCCGTCTTCGATTGAATCAATAGGATATTTAGAGATCAGCTCAGCAAGATATTCAACTTGTTCTTCACGTGACCTGATTTTTCCACTTTCGCCTTCAAATTTCGCATAGTTGTATTTACCATCATCATAAAATTCTGATGATGCACAGTCAAGCGCAATAGTAACATCATCACCTGCTTTATAGCCGGCAGCTTCGATAGCTTTAAGAATGCTGTCAAGTGCTTCTTCTGTTCCTCCTGAGAAGTTTGGAGCAAATCCTCCTTCATCACCAACTGCAGTGCTCAATCCTTTGTCGTGAATGATTTTTTTCAGGTTATGGAATACTTCAGCACCCATTCTCAATGCTTCACTAAATGTAGGAGCGCCAACAGGGCGGATCATAAATTCCTGGAATGCGATAGGAGCATCAGAGTGCGAGCCACCGTTGATAATGTTCATCATAGGAACAGGAAGTGTGTGTGCATTTACACCACCCAGATATCTGAAAAGTGACTGACCAGACTCCTGAGCAGCAGCTTTTGCAACAGCCAGAGAAACACCAAGGATAGCGTTTGCTCCCAGATTTGATTTTGTTTCGGTTCCATCCAGATCGATCATGATTTTATCAATCAGTTTCTGATCGAAAACAGACAATCCAATAAGTTCTTCAGCAATTTTTTCATTTACATTTTCAACTGCTTTAAGAACACCTTTACCTAAATATTTTGATTTATCTCCGTCTCTTAATTCAACAGCTTCATTTACACCTGTAGAAGCGCCTGATGGAACAGCAGCTCTTCCAAGAAAACCATTCTCGGTATATACATCTACTTCAACTGTTGGGTTACCTCTGGAATCGAGGATTTGACGAGCTTGGATACTTTCAATAAGACTCATTTTTTTATTATTTATTATTAGACATTAAATCGATAAAAGAATCAAACAAATAGCGGGAATCATGTGGTCCCGGTGATGATTCAGGGTGATACTGAACAGAAAATACCGGATTGTTCTTCAATTTTATACCGGCAATGGTCTGATCATTCAGGTTTATATGTGTTACTTCCACATTATCATTTTTTTCAATTTCATCCTTCGCTACACAGAATCCATGATTTTGTGAAGTCACTTCACACAGACCAGTGTTAAGGTTTTTAATCGGATGATTGAGACCTCGGTGACCATGGTGCATTTTATACGTTGTCAGGCCACTTGCCAAAGCAATGATCTGGTGTCCGAGACATATTCCGAAAGTAGGTTTACCGGACATAATAATTTCTTTTGCAGCACTAATGGCATATTCCATAACAGCCGGATCTCCGGGGCCGTTTGAAAGAAAATAACCATCAGGCGACCATTTTTCCATTTCCTTAAAGGTTGTTTTTGCCGGAAAAACCTTGCAGTAGCATTCTCTTGAAGACAGATGTTTTAATATACTGGTTTTTACACCGATATCCAGTACGGCTACTTTAAACCTGGCGGTTGTCTCATCTCCTATATAAAATGGTTCTTTTGTGCAAACTTTAGAAGACAACTCAAGTCCGTCCATACTTGGAACTTCATCAAGCTTTTTCTTTAATTTCTTCGGATCAAGCTCTTCTGAAGAGATCATGCAGTTCATTGCTCCCTTATCACGAATATGACGAACAATTTTTCGTGTATCGATATCCGATATACCTACAATATTATTTTTTTCCAGGTATTCCTGAAGAGAACTACTTGAGGTTGCTCTGCTATGAATTATGGAAAAATCATTTACCACTAATCCTGATATTTTTGGTTTATCGGATTCTTCTTCTTCAGAATGAACGCCATAATTACCAATATGAGAGGTAGTATTTACGATTATCTGGCCATAATACGAAGGGTCTGTGTATATTTCCTGATATCCGGTCATGCCTGTATTGAAGCAGATCTCACCTCCGGTGGTGCCTCTTTTACCT
>JBNKDZ010000015.1:0-5372 GCA_050288525.1 Cyclobacteriaceae bacterium | reverse complement strand
CTAAACGGTAGGAAAGTAAAAGGCGGAATATATCCGCCCGTTTACCTTTATATGAAGAGGTGTTCGCCTTGTTACAAGGTGAACAATAAGGCAAACAAGCAGGATCATAATATTACCTCTAACTATTAATTCTGATTTACTATGAACAAATCAAAAACAGATCATAGCCTGTTACCTTATATCTTACAGGTGAAGGCCACATTCTGTCTTTATGGTTTGTGACCACCTCCCTTTTCTTTTTTTACCTTTTATTGTACAGTGAAGGCATCCTATCGATTCATATCCCAGAGGTTTTAACGGGTGAACCGGCAATTTATTCTGTTCGATATACCTGTTTACATCCTCTTCTTTCGAATCAAGTATAGGATAGAACTTCAACATGCCTTTCTTTATTTCAAAGATGCCTAATTCTTCCCGATGGTTGCTTTGCCAGGACATTAATCCCGACACCCATACATTAAACTTGTTTTTTACCTTTTCAAAGGGGTCTACTTTGTTTATCTGGCAGCACTGATCCGGATTATACTTCCACAATTCTCCGATTTTTGAAAAATAATTGTCTTTTTCATCCGGTAAAATATCAATAACTTTTAGCCCCAGCAATTTAGTAAGATTTTCTTTATAATCCATCGTTTCTTTAAAATGATATCTGGTATCGATGAAATGTACCGGTTGCCGGATACCTTGTTTGTAAAACAGGTGCAATTGATAAACTGCTGTTGTCCCGAATGAAGAGGTCAAAAGAATATCGTCAAAATCTTCATACAATTTTAATATCCTTTGTTCAGGTGTAAGGGATTTGTATCTCTTGTTTAATGTTTCAAGAGAGATGATTTCTCCTGACTTCAGATGTATTTCTTTTATTGATGGTTTTTCCAAAACTTCAATCATTTTTTTCGCTTTTACAGGTTATTTTTAGATAAAAGGGAGGCTGTAAGCTCATTAAGCGCCTTTACTTTGAATTGAAAATCAGCTTTCAACCGGTTCCTGAACCCATTGAGATTCTCGATCAGTTCCTGAACATTTTCAGGAATAAACTCTTCCATATATTGGCGGAATCTCTTGGCGAAAGTGGGTGATTTGCCATTTGTGGAGATCCCTATTTTCAGATCTCCCTTTTGAATGACGGATCCAAGATAAAAATCACACAGGTCCGGAGTGTCGGCTACATTAGTCAGGATGCGCCGTTTTTTGGCTTCTTCCCGGATCCTTTCGTTCAACGAACGGTTATCGGTTGCCAGTATCAGCATATCTTTTCCATTGAGGTCACTGATAAAGAATTTTCGTTCTATTACTGTAATGGTCGGATTTTTTGCTACTATTTCTGCCACTCCCTGATACACCTGTTCTGCGACAATCGTGATCCTTGCTTCCGGACTGTTCTTCAGAATGGATTCAAGCTTTTCCTGACCAATATTTCCTGCTCCTACGATAAGAGTATGCAGGTTTTCCAGCTTCAGAAATACAGGATATAATGTGTTTTTGCTCATTTGATTAATTTTTAAATGGTTTAACTGATTGTGCTACTTCGATAAGGTCAGTTGTTGCTATATCTTTCACCACCTCACCAATGATGATGATGGCGGGTGCTTTTAAATCTTTCTTTTGTACTTCATTGAGAATCGTAGAAACAGTCCCCGTACCCAATTTCTCATTGGGGAGGGAACCGTTTTGTACGATAGCTACAGAAGTATCTTTTTTATCATATGCTTTAAATATCTCCGTGATCTCTTCCAGCTTTTTCATGCCCATCAGTATGATTACGGTAGCAGTGGACTGAGCTGCAAGAAAAATATCTTTTGAAAGTGCCCCCGAACGCGTGGTGCCTGTAATAACCCAGAAGCTCTCAGCAATGCCTCTGTGAGTCAGGGGGATTCCTTTAAGTGCCGGAACTCCGTATGAACTGCTGATGCCGGGGACCACATTTACTTCAATACCAAAGGATCGGGCATGCTGCAGTTCTTCATAACCTCTTCCGAAAACAAACGGATCACCTCCTTTTAGCCGGACTACATGACCATGACTAAAAGCATACTCAACGATCATACGGTTTATCTCATTCTGGATCATACTGTGTTTCCCGGCCCGCTTCCCGACGAAGATCTTCAGGGTTCGATTCGGACAAAAGTCAAGCAACTCTGTGTTCGCCAGGGCATCATACAATACAATATCCGCATCGGCAAGTGCCTTAATGCCTTTTACAGTAATCAGATCAGGATCTCCCGGACCTGCCCCTACAAGGGTTAATCTTGGTGTCTGTTTGTTCTCTTTCATCTTTCTAGCTTGCTTTTGCCAATTGATTTTCCCGTTTTTTCTTTATTTCATTAAAAAACTGTTCCGCTTCATGTATGTACTTGTAAGCAAAGGCTTCATCCGGCTCATTTTTGCTTATCTGGTATACATGTTCTCTGAAACTGCCTTCCTTAAATGTATCCGCACCACTTTCAACATATATTTTATCATAATTCTCTATGATACTGTGATGACTGTTGTTCTTGACATTTGCACTCAGTAAAAGTGCTTTTGCTGAAGTCACGAATACACTATAGCTGTAGTAAACAGAATCTGAATATTTCTTTTCCTTCAACGCTTTCTTTGCCAGCAGAAGTTTTTCTTCCGATTCAAAGAACAGCGTTCCGACAAGGTCTATGATCACACCGGCGCATTCTCCGACAGCTGTTTCCACAAAAAACTGTTCTTCATGACCCCAGTCGATATAATCCGTATTTTTTAAATTTTCCAATTGTGCCAGCGGTTTGAGCAGGTTGTAGAAATACATTTTGCCCTGTCTCTGGTAATAATCTTTAAAATATTCACCGTCATTTTTGTATTCGTCATAATCGGAAAGGATAAACCTTAACACATCTCCTCCCCGTTTTGATGGTACTTTTATGACCCTTTCACTGACTCTGCCGTTGCCATCATAGTCTACTCCTCCTCCAAGCATTACCTGCAATGCCGGAAGTACCAGTTCACCATTCTTGATCGAGCTTCCATGAAAACCGATGCTTGCCAGTCCATGCTGACCACAGGAGTTGGGGCATCCGCTGATCTTAATTTTTATGTCGTTATTGTAAACGAGGTCAGGAAACTCTTCTTTGATCACACGTTCAAGCTCTGATGCAAAACCTGTACTGCTGGAAATACCAAGGTTACAGGTGTCCGTTCCGGGGCAGGCGGTGATATCTGCAGGCGAATCAAATCCGGGTTCAGCCAGATCGAGGAGATTAAGTTCGGAAAACAGAGGTTTCAAATGGCTTTGCCTGACAAAACGAAGCAGATACCCCTGATTGACCGTAATACGGATATCATCTGCGGCATATTTTTCTACAACATCTGCCAGCGACCTGGCTTTGTCTGATGAGAGATTGCCCAATGGAAGCTTTATGAAAACCCCGAAAAAACCGTATTGCTTTTGCCGGAACACATTGGTTTTGATCCAACGATCGTATTTATCCTGATCTGTCACCGGCAGATCCAATGCTTCTTTGTCTGTGGTTGAAGGCAAATGCGGAATTGCTACCTCGGGATCAATCGGAAACGCTTTAACTTTTAATGCCTTGTTTTCTTCCTGTATCAGCTGGAGCAGCTTTTCCAGTCCCAGGTCGTTGAGAAGGAATTTCAGGCGTGCTTTCTGTCGGCGTGCCCGTTCGCCATATCGGTCAAATACCCGTAGAAGCCCTTCGGTAAAAGGGATAATCTGATCTGCCTCCAGAAATTCGTGTGCCAGTTGAGCTAAAAAGGGTTGTGCACCCAATCCGCCGCCAATATAAATTTTGAAACCTCTTACCTCTTTCCCGTCAATGACGTTGATCTTAGGTATCAAACCGACATCATGAATAAACACAAAGGCTGAATCTTTTTCGCTTGAAGAAAACGCGATTTTGAATTTTCGTCCCATCTCCTGGCACACAGGATTCCGGAGAAAATATTCAAACATGGCGTGGGCATATGGGCTCACATCAAACGGCTCTTCCGGATCAATTCCGGCTTTTGCAGATGCCGTAATATTCCTTACTGTGTTGCCACAAGCCTCTCGAAGAGTTATCTTCTCTTGTTCAAGCCTGGTCCACAATTCAGGTGTCCGGTCCAGACTTACGAAATGGATCTGGATATCCTGACGGGTTGTGGCATGGAGGGTGCTGCTGGCATATTCATCCGAAAGATCGGCAATATGTCGCAGTTGCCGGACAGATAATTTTCCGTATGGAATCTTTATCCGGACCATTTGTACGCCCTGCTGGCGCTGACCATAAACTCCTCGCGCCAACCTGAGGCTTCGGAATTTCTCTTCATCAATCTCCAGGTTGTTAAACAGTGCAATCTTTTCTGCCAGATCAATGATGTCCTGTTGTACGACAGGATTATCTAAATTTTCTAATTCACTTCTAAAACTAAGCATTGTTAAAATTTTTTGGATAAAAAAAAACCTTCCCCGATCGTATGCGGGAAAGGCTTTTACCTATATTTTTTGTTGTAAGACTACACTTTTGACTTCATGTGCGTCATAAAATACAGTAAACCATCCCCGGCAGTGTTGCAACAACAACACCAGTGCCAGCATGAACATCGCATGGATGCAGCCATTTTCTGATTTACTGGATTCTTTTGACTATACATGTTTTGATTTTACTATTTTGAATTGCAATTTTAATACAAGAAAAATAATTTTCCAAAAACAGGCTAACAAAAATCATTTTTCAGAATAAAATATTGCAAATTCTTAATTTACAAATTATTGTTTTGATGTTGAGAAAAATAACGTTTAAGATACATAATGAAATTATATCGTATTTGTTATTTGTTTACTCAATCTCTAGCCTTAACGATCAGGATAATAAAAATGTTTAAAAAAATTCAGGTACCCTGAAAAAAAAGTTTGAGAAGCAACAGGGCACACACACTAAATAACGTAGCAAGATGATTGATCCGGATTACGTTTTCAATTTCATCGTTGTGTAGTTTACGTTCATTTACACCGATATAGGGTTTATCAACCAACAGGCCATGATAGTAGTTCGGCCCTCCGAACCGGCAATCAAGGATCCCGGCAAGTGCCGCTTCAGGATACCCTGAATTGGGGCTTTTGTGTAAATGCCCGTACCTCATCATAAATTGCAAACCCCGAAAGCTGATACTTACCAAAACCATGATCAAAGCTGTAAGTCTTGCCGGGATATAGTTGACAATATCATCCAGGATTGCTGCAGCCTTTCCGAATTTTTCATAGCGTTCGTTACGGTAGCCGATCATGGAGTCGAGTGTGTTGATCATTTTGTAGGTCATCATCGCAGGTATACCGCCAATAGCGTAGTAAAACAGCGGAGCAATCACTCCGTCACTAAGATTTTCGGACATGGTTTCAAAAACAG
>JBNKDZ010000014.1:0-4016 GCA_050288525.1 Cyclobacteriaceae bacterium | reverse complement strand
TTACTTTTTGTGCTTTTGAGAAAAGTTCAATTTTCTTAATGTCTGAAGTACAATCAAACGCTTTAGCAAGCGCAAATTCGTGGTTTTCTGCCCCTGATTTGGTCGGGTTTTCTTTACCTGGTTTTGCTGTAGTGGATTGTTGGATTTTCGGTTCTTCCTGTTCAACATCACCCCAGTCCAGTTTGTATTCAAGTAAACCTTCATCAGAACTTGTGGCATAAATAAGCGTCCCTTCATTATTTATATACATGTCTCTGAGATATTTACTAAAGTCTTCAATAGCAAAAACAGCATTTTTATTACCCGTATTCCAAAACAGGATCTTCCCGTCTCTTTCTTTCGAGCAGAAGGACTTCCCTCCACGTATAAATTGGACTTTTACAACTCGTTCCGTATGCCCACTGTATTTTCCAAGCAACTCGCCTGTTTCAAAATCCCACATCCAGATATTTTTATCACCTCCTGCACCAATAAGCAGTTTGCCGTCCGGTGACTGGTCAATATCATTGATGTACCATTTTTCACTGCCTTTAAATTGTCTGATACATTTGTTGTCAAGAACATTCCAAAGTTCAACTGATGGCGTGTTTTCTGCACCCCCGCTTACAAGAAGCTGTTTCCTGTCAGCCAACAACCGTACGCTGGAAGTAAGAGGCGTTTTTATTTTTCGGATGATATTATGGTGGGCAAGATCATATAAAAATACGCCGTTACCTCTGCCTGAAGAAGCTGCCAGGGATTTTTCAAAGGAGGCATCTGCTGAGAATGTTCTGAAATCACGGGCGCCATCAAATATCTCCTGATGAGAAGAATAATCATGTGTCTTATCGGAATCGAGGTTAAGGAAGCGTATTGAAGTAGCAGAGAAGCGGGTATCAGATATACCGTAAACAATGAAATCATTTGTTGCAGGAGAAGCATGAATGCCTAAAATTTCTTCCATTCCATCATTTTCGTATTCTTTTACTTTAATACCCGTTGCAGCATCAAGTATCTCTATTTTGAGATATTGGTTAAGGATCAACGCATTTGACTTTGGGAGATATGCAACTTTTTCGAAATTTCCCTGCATAACGGATTTGCCTGTTATCTCAGGCTTATCATTTTTCGAGGCTGAATATTTTAACAGCGGATTTTCTTTTTTTCTGAAGGGTTTTTCTTTCCGGGGGGGGTTAATACCAGCTTTTTCTTTTTGCTTCTGTGGTTTTTGTTCCTTCTTGTTAAAGATCATATGCACCGTTTTCCAGGTTTCAAAATCATCCGGCAGCAGGTCAAAGCCAAAGCCGTCAAAAGAAAGACACCGGCCAATTACCAGACAGCCGACAATGCCTATTCCCGAGAGGGCACCAAGTAAATAGGGGACGGTAATCCGCGAAACATCGAAATACAGCATATAGGAATCGATAAGTATATTTATCCGGCTCATCAATGTTCCTTCTTCCGGCCTGTATACCAGGAGGTAGAAGACCCATAAACCCATCTGTATGTAAAAGAAAATTTTTATGGGTTTGGAGAAATTTTCTTTTTTATAGGCAGGGAAATAGGATTTATCTTCATCAGTTAATGATTGGTACAATTTCTTATTGCCAAGACTTCGTATCAACAAATAGACTATACAAAGTGGAAATGCCCATTTGAATGCGCCTGAAAAAATTCCGGAAAAAAAATCGTAAACTGCCATAATAAAACTATCCGTTTTGCCTGCAGGTTCCATTTCACATGATTGCAGTACAATCAAAATAAGTAAGGCGCTAACTAGTTTGAATTTTAGTGAAGTTCTCATGAAAACGGTTAAATGATAAATTAAAACTATTTTAAATAAAAGATTACCAGAAAGATAGGATGAATCATGAAGAAATTATCTTAGATCTGATTTGACACTTTTTGCCAAAAAAATGATGTATCCCCCAATCTGACAGATAAACCATATGTTTCAATATAATAAAATTTAAACAAAACCGATTAAAAAATGATTAATACCGGTTAATGTATGTAGTCAGTAGCTTCCAGGCAACAAAGAACACATTATCGGAAAGACAGGAACAACGTTTTTTTGTCAATCCTGAGTAAAACACCATATTTGCAGGAAGTAACACCAAAAACTAATATGATCCCAAAACCACACCTTCCTGAAGAAATACTAAAAAACTTTCCGCCAATCACAGCGGAGGACAAGAATTCATTTGCATTTTTTACCCTTACACAACGACTTCCCTATTTTATCGACCAGATCATAAAGGAAAATACCTACAGCCCTCAAATAGTTGAAAAGCTTTATGATCTTAAAAATGAGGTTCTTACCGGTGTGATTAAAGAAATACCGCAAGGCCCGGACGAACAACTGTGGCATGACAAATTAGGCCCCCATGCAGGCAAGTCCTGGTTTGAAGCGCCGTTTTTTTGTATGGAAGTGTACTTTTTCAGGCGGATCATGGATATTACCGGATATTTCAATACCGGCATTGATCCTTTTAAAAAAACCAAAGTGCGTGATGCTTCTTCCAACCTGCTTTTTTTTACTGAAACACTTGAATTTGTCAATCAGGAGTGTTCGGTGAAGCCGGACATTCATTTCCTTTCAGGCATAATAAAGATCAATCTCTGGGCTAATAAGGCAGACCTGAGCCAGTTGGAACAGAACAATCAAGATGACGGTCATTATCTGATCGATCAAAGTGAGCAGATGGCCGAAATCCTGTCTGGCAAAAATCTTTACGTAGCTGATATTATTCTCGACAATGCAGGAGTAGAGCTATTTTCGGATCTGTTGATGGCAGTCGTCCTGCTTCGATGGAGTTTGGTGAAGAAAATTCGTTTGCATGCTAAAGCACATCCGATCTTTATTTCGGATACCATCAGGGACGATATTACCAGTTTACTCGATACCTTCAGAGCAAGTGGCATGGATATTTTGCAAAGGTTCGCAGAAGAAGTTATCGGATTTATCGGTTCAGGAGCACTGGAAATTTGCGATCACCCGTTCTGGACATTGCCGTTACCGTTTTACCACATGCCCGATGACCTTCGTTCGGATATCCGTTCATCAGATCTTTTGATCATCAAAGGAGATGCCAACTACCGGCGATTGTTTGACGACAGGATGCTGCCGGTAGATTTTCCGGTTTTGGATTTTTGTACATATCTTGAGGTTCCGGCTTTTGCTCTTCGTACCTTAAAATCGGAAATTCTGGCAGGTTATGACCGGCAAAAAGCTGCTATACTCAACGAAACAGATTCGGATTGGATGATTAATGGAAACAATGGACTTATTCAATGTATTAACCTATAAATCATACATTATTCCTTAAAAATAACCGTATAGATTACCTTTATTGAAGAATCTTCTGTTATATTCACTGCTTAAAATATTTTTACCATGGTGAAACATGGAATCAGATATTACGCAATAATTAAAGGACTACGCCCACAAACAGAAAATTTATGAAAAGAATTATTTCAGGAATGGTGTTGTTGCTTATGATCACAGGAATATCATGCAACAGCAAAAAAACAGAAGAAACTCAGGAACAGACCGATCAGAACAATGTAGGATCTGCTCTTACTATGGAAAAGGAATTTTGTTGTACCAGTGAAGAAGGAGACAGCATTTTTGTTTTCACATTGAAGAATACTACAGGCATGGAAATGTCTGTGATCAACTACGGCGGAATTATCACTTCCCTCAAGGTCCCGGATAAAAATGGCAATATTGAAGATGTTGTATTGGGATTTGACAGCCCTGAAGGATACCTGCAGGAAAACCCCTATTTTGGTGCCCTCATCGGCCGGTTTGGAAACCGTATCGGAGATGCCAAATTCACCCTTAACGGAAAAGAATATAATTTGTCTAAAAGCGACAGAATGAATCATTTACATGGTGGTTTCGAAGGATTTCACGAACGATTCTGGGATGTTGAGATGTTTGAGGATTCACTGGGATCCGGACTTCGTATGACATACCTCAGTCCTGACGGCGAAGAAGGATATCCGGGCAATCTGAATACGGAAGTTCTGTA
>JBNKDZ010000013.1:0-5165 GCA_050288525.1 Cyclobacteriaceae bacterium | reverse complement strand
ATTTGTCTATAATATTTCTGTTTTTTAAATATTCCCTTGCTTATTGCTACTGATAGGGAACAATCTATGATCGCCAGTATTTGATATTCTATGAATCTTAAGAAAGAAACATAGTAAACCAAACAACCAAAGGCGCACAATCTATGACTAATAATAAATTTATTGAACGAGTGGCATTTCATAAATCAAAGGAACGGCATTATCAATCCGGTAACTGAATATGCGATTTTCCTTGATTTACATCAAAAGATCAAACACTTAATATAGATTAATTAAATAATAACGTTGTATTGACTTAAAAGTTATCCGTAATAATCTGATACATAAAGGTTATTACGGATTTTTTTGTGTTTAAAAGATTACGAATCAATCGGCATTTCTGGATCAGTTAGAAAATCTGGGGATTTGAATACGGATGGACAGGCTAAGGGAATAGCGCAATAGGTGATTTTTTACTCCAAACTGACTTCGGAGAAGTCAAATATTTATCGAATAAAATTGAAATGACAACCGACCCCGGCAGGGGTCTTATGTAAGTCGTAAATACCCTCTTCGCCCTGGGCTATCTTCTATTTAGTTTTCTTCTCAATGGTGTTTCCTTTTGATGCTTTCTTTTTAGGTCTTCTTACACCATATGATCCTTTTGTGATTTTTCCTTTTTTGGTTTTCACATCTCCTTTTCCCATAAGACTACATATTTACGTTAAATAACTGATTAACTTTAAGATACGAATAATAACATTTATTAAAAAGAACAAACCATTTAAGTAAGAGCTTCCTCATGATATTTCATTATATATTACAAAAATTTCTCCGTTTAATAATCCTGATTTAAACATTATGAAACAAATCACGTTTATTTTTGTGAATCAAATATTTTAAACCAAACCAAATATCTTTTTAAAAATGGACTTATATATAGAAACCAATTTTCCGGTCAGACAACAAAATGAAGGACCAAACAACCCGGATAACGATGAGAATAACCTTTCCGATTTAAATTATTCGGACGAAGAATATGATACCAAAACGGTATTTGATGATTTTTTTTAATTTATTAATGCATTTCATCTTTATTTCTTTTTCCTATTCCAATTTCTCCTTAACTTTGTAGTGGCAAATCGATACGACCAGCTCCTATCGAACTCCCCCAGGTCCGGAAGGAAGCAAGGGTAGATAGTCGTAGCGGTGCGATATCTGATTTGCCATTTTTTTTTGGCTCTTACCTCCTGTTGCCAAACCTTTTACTGATTTTCAGGTTGATTTTGAGAACAAACTCTATGTCATGTATATAATTAAGGTTCGGGGAAAAAAGAAAATTCCAAATTATATTCAGATTCGTGATGATGATTTCATGCTGGTTGGCTATTTTAGCTACAGAGAAGGCAGACCACTTCACAGACTGGAAAGTTTTGGCCTGGCAGGAAAAGAAGATAAGTTGATGGAATTAATCAAAGATCTTCCTTTTGGAAAACTTCAAAAAATACCGTTTTAATATGTCATTTTCATCTGAACCGATTGTACACGTAAAAAATGCAGAAATTCATCAGGAACATCAAACCATTCTTTCCGATGTTAATTTTGAATTAGAAAAAGGCGAATTAGCTTTTCTGGTTGGAAAAACCGGAAGTGGCAAATCATCATTACTAAAGGTGTTGTACGCTGATCTGCCTCTGTACACCGGAGATGCTTCTGTTGCCGGATATAATCTGAAAAAGATCAAACGGAAAGAAATTCCGATGTTGAGAAGAAAAATCGGGATAATTTTTCAGGACTTTCAATTGTTTAATGACCGCACGGTGGCTGAAAACTTATACTTCGTTATGAAAGCCACCGGATGGAAAGATCGTTTGAAAATGAAAACCAGGCTTGCTGAAGTTTTAATGCGGGTAGGATTGGGATCTGTAGACAATAAAATGCCGCATCAACTCTCCGGAGGGGAACAACAGCGGATTGTCATTGCCCGGGCACTTATAAACGAACCGCTGATACTTATGGCAGATGAACCTACCGGGAACCTCGATCCCCAGGTGTCGGATGGTATATTTAAACTATTCCTGGAAATCAACAAAAGTGGAACTGCCATAATAATGGCAACACATGATCATGCACTTATCAGCAATCATCCTTCCAGGGTTCTCAAATGTGAAAACGGCAAATTGCTTGATTCAAACATTCAGAAGTTTGAGATAATATCTCCGGAATCCTATTAGCGGATCAATCAGTATTTCTGGGGGATAGAGAAATTTAAGCATAAATTTTTGATGATCTAAAAAGGAAAAAACCAACACTTCCTACACCTCTGAATTGACTTCTGAAAGCTTTGATTTTGGCATTAAATGCTTCTGCTGATGCGTTGGAACTTCTTCTATCAAAGAAGTTCAGGATTGTCAGGTAGTAATTTTGCATAGTTCTTATCACTGTATTGAAAGAATTATACCCTGCTTTCTCCACCTTTTCATACCATCTTGCTAATTCCTGGATCAATCGGTATTTCCGGGGAGTTTAAAAATAAATTGTTTAGAGGGACAAGAGAAGTTACTTGAACAAAGAGCAAAGCTTATAGGGCAAAGAGTAGATTGGAGTTTGCGAAAGTAGGAAGCGGACAATACCCTGGTTTGTATATTCTGTACTTCTGAAAATTCTGCTTCAGACAAAATTGGAGCGCTATGAAATGTTGAGTAGTGTCGTCTAAATTAACGCTGACAGGTCTTTGGACGCTGTCAGGTTGGTATCACTAAAATTAAATTGCCTTTTTACAAACAATACGCTGTGCTACGCGCTTTGCCATACTACCTCTCCCCCAGATTTACAGACTAATTCCTATTAACCCGACACCTCCTGCTTTTATGGCATAAAAAAAGCAGTCCGAATGAACTGCCTTAAATCTTCTGCTATAATAGGATCCCGTGTACTCTGAATCAATCGGTATTACCTGGGACAATAAAAACTTCACACCCCTATGAATTGCTTCTATATCAAACCCTTACGGAAATAAAACGCTTCGCTCTGTGCTCTTTGCCCTGCGCTATCTCCCTTATTCTGCGTCTTTCAGGTTTTTCTTTGCCAGTTGAAATTCAGGAGCAATTTCGAGTGCTTTTTCAAATTGCTTTTTGGCTTCTGACTTATTCCCCTGCTCCAGCTCATTCATGCCACTTAAATTATATGCTACAGCATCAAGCGAGACCTGTTGCTGACCGGTATCTCCCAGAGGGAATGTCAGTTTTTGTTCTTTGGCTTGTGCGTTTTTTATGATAATATCGAGATTCGTTTTACACTCGGTATGTCGCTTTAACTCATATTGTAAGAAGGCCAACTGGTACAACACCATTATTTCGCTGGTCTTCAGGTATAACGATTCATATTTTTCTGCTGCTTTATCAAGAGCACCCATATTTTCAAGAGAAGCAGCATTTACCCTCAGGGCATCGATATTATCGGAATTTTTTGCCAGAAGATCTGATGAACAAAATAGGCTGGAAGCAAACTGATTATTCTCAAAATACAGATAGCTGAGATTTAGCTTCAAACTGTCATCCGAAGGATCAAGAGTGATCAGATCGTATAATGCATTTTTAACCACCTCAGAATCATTGTATTTCATACCATAGACATACTTCATCTGATAGTGCCTGTACAATTGTGATTTCTGAATTTCACTGTTTTGTGCAAAAACAGAAGACAAGGAAACAGCGAATGTTACCATTGTCATAATAATAGCTCTATTGATTTTCATGATGTAAATATTATTTTCTTTTATATTTCTACGCTTCTAACAACCCTTTTTTTATGGCTATTTTTTTCATCAGCTCAAAGGCTTCATCAAAATTGTTGCTTATTTCGCCTTCCATAATAGCTTCCTTAATAGCATCCTTAATCTGTCCTACTACTCTTGATGGAGGTATTTTCAAAAATTCCATGATAAGATCCCCTGAAACAGGAGGCTGGAAATTCCGTATTTTATCTCGCTCTTCCACTTCCCGCAATTTTTGTTCCACCTTATCGAAATTACTAAGGTATCGGGCAACTTTCTCATTATTTTTGGAAGTGATATCTGCCCGGCACAAGGCCATCAGATCATCAATATCATCGCCCGCCTCAAACAACAGGCGCCGCAAAGCCGAATCTGTTATCTCATCACTTACCAAAGCTATAGGTCTGAGATGCAACCGAACGAGTTTCTGGACATACTTCATATGATCATTTAACGGTAGTTTCATTCTTTTAAAAATCTCCGGAACCATCTTGGCTCCCAGATCCTCATGCCCATGAAACGTCCATCCCGTTTTTTTGTCAAACCGTTTGGTTTTAGGCTTGGCAATATCATGCAAAATCGCTGCCCATCGAAGCCAGAGATCATCCGATCGTTTTGAGACATTCTCCAATACCTGAATCGTGTGAAAAAAATTATCCTTATGCCCTTTCCCTTCTATATTTTTTACTCCGTAAAGTCTGGCAAACTCAGGAAATATAATATGCATCACGCCTGAATGAAACAACAGGTTCAATCCATACCCCGGATTTCCAGAAGAAATCAGCTTATTCAGTTCATCGGTTATCCGTTCCTGGGATACAATCTTCAATCGTTCTTTGCTTTTTGTTATAGCATCAATGGTATCAGGATTTATATCAAAGCTGAGCTGAGCGGCAAATCTGAAGGCTCTCATGATGCGTAACGGATCATCTGAAAATGTAATTTCCGGATCCAGAGGTGTCCGTATTAGTTTTCTTTTCAGATCTACCCTTCCGTCAAATGGATCTATAAGCTCTCCATACGTATCTTTATTCAGGCTGATCGCCATTGCATTGATGGTAAAATCTCTCCGGTTCAGATCATCCTCAAGCGTTCCTTCTTCAACAACCGGTTTTCTTGAATTTCTTCTGTAAGATTCTTTTCTGGCACCAACAAACTCTATTTCAAGGCTTCCGAGCTTCAACTGGGCAGTACCAAAATTCTTAAAATAGGAGAAGCTTACCTTCCCCTTATACCCTTTAGCAACCTTTTTAGCCAATTCAATACCACTTCCTACACAAACGATATCGATATCTTTGGATTCCCTGTCTAAAATAAGGTCACGCACATATCCTCCCACGACATATGTATCTGTATCTGAAGATATATCCCGAATGATATTAAAGATTGGTTCCTTATCTAATCGTTTTCC
>JBNKDZ010000012.1:0-5991 GCA_050288525.1 Cyclobacteriaceae bacterium | reverse complement strand
CATGCCCTTTGCGCGGTGCTCATTGCCATCCTTTCTCCATACTTCTTGCTCCTTGTTCTCCATTTATTCAATTTTATTGAAATCTTCATCGTACAGTCCTACCAGCACATTATGCCCTTTGCGGTCTACTTTCATGCCTCCATATACCGCATCATCATATTTATCTGCTTGTCCTTCTTCAAAAAAATACGAGTCCGCCCCAATATTTAAATTCCACTCATCTCCTGTATACCGGATAGCATACTCATCTTCCTTAAGTGGCTTTAAGGTATACTGTAACCGAATGAATCTTCCGACACCATTTTCATCCAGTTTTAAAATGCAATACCCATGTTTTGGAATATCTTCACCAAAATCCAAACCGGACATGTCATAATCCAGTCGCATATAATCCCCCTGAATTAAGGATCGCGGATCTACCGGGGCCAGTCTTAATAGTACCAGTTGCGCTTCTGAAAGTATTTTCTCCTTATCATACACAAGCTTATTAAAAAGGATAACTACTAAAAGAAGATTGGCGAGAATAATAATCGATCTGAATTTATTCATTGTGCCCGTATTTTTTATGGATAACAAAATAGAATATCAAAAACAAAACCCCGGATACCATCAGGACTATTGATTTAAAAAGCAGCGTGAAGTTCAAATCATAATAGTATTGGGATATAAAATAGATAAATGATAAAATCCCGATAGCCATACCTGTTTTATAATTAACCGAAAAACATAAAAACAGGATGATCAGCGAACCTGATATGGCTGGTGAATAGGCTGTGGGGATCAAAATCAGCAGACTTAATGCATAGATAACCGATAAAACCCTGACATCTGTTATGTTCAACCTTCTAAGGATCCTGTATATGATATAAATGGTCATTGGTATGGTAATAACTGAGGATATCCAGGAGGGTGAAGGGAAATCAAATATTCGGATCCCGACTAATACCAATCCGGATACAAAGGATATAATTAGCCCGATCCTGATCGGATAGTAGATCCTCGAAGTTAATTTACCTGAAATAAGCTTCGCTTCATGAAACACAACATAGGTCAGGACTGCCAGTATTATAGCATTGTATACATGAATAAAATAGTACAAATCATTTTCCATGATCAAAAAGATGAAACATCCGTTGATCATTAGCACAGATATAAATGATATAATATAATTCTTCGCAATCAACATAACCGGGATGGATAATAGTATTACAGCGAAACAGAAATAGTTCTCTTCTCCTATCCCCATCGAAATAAGACAAATACCCAGTACAAATCCTGTAATGCTTATGGTATCCAGTATGATCCGATGAAATTTTATATTTATCCATAAAGCCAGAGACAAAATTATAATACCCGATATCATCAGGCCTGCTTCATGCATACTTTCGATTAATATAAATCCGAGAAAGGATGATGTAAACAGTCCTCCTAAAATGGACAGGATCTTAATCACAAGATTTGATTTGTTTGCCTCTGCTGTTGTATAGGCATTTTCAATCGCTTTCAGGTCATATTCAAATCCGGCTCCTTCGGATCCGGCGATATGGTCAATGGTTTGTTTTATTTCAGTTATGTCTTTCATTGTCCCATTTTTTTTGAATAACCAACAACCCTTTGATCAATGCAGTGATACTGAGGATGATAAAAACGCTTACCACAAAAAACATCGAATCTCCGTGTATTTTATCAATCAGCATAGAGGATATAACAACAATAAAGCTCAGCGGAATGACGGATAAATAAAATGTACGTTTATAATGATATCCATAGACTAATCCTCCTGTGAAGAAGAGAAGTGACACCGCAATTAAAATACTCCATTCCGTATCCTGTTTATAAAAAATTCCAATGACAATTCCTGTTGTTGACAATGCAACAGTTGCCAGGGCAAGTGTATTTGTGAACCATGCCGGTATTTTTAGCTTTGATATGGTATTTGATAAAATCAGGAAGCCGGTCAGGATCGCTGAATTCATAATAAATAAAATATTTAATACCATCATTTCATTCCAGTATGAAGCCACCTGTTGGCTATACAGGACGATAGTCGTATTTATTAACAAAATAAACAACAGCCATAGCGGTGCGAAATTGGAAATCAATACCCATATGGTGATAAACATGATCCAGCCCAGAAAGAAATCATAGGCATTTGCTCCTGTCTGATAGATTTGTCCGTATACAGCAAGCATAGCACCTACCAGAATGGATGCCCCTGTCAGAATAACATTTTTGATTGTCTGGTTAAGCTTTAAGATCAATATCGGAATGACCGCGGCAATCAACAAAAATTCCAAAATCCCCATTTTCAGGAATTTGTGCATCCCGGCCCAGTTAAAGGCAAAAAAGAAAATAATTCCGCATACCGTAAAACCCGTTCCAAGGCTGATAAAAAACAGATGGAGGAATCGTATCCACGATTTTCTGTCCGGATAAACCTTCTCCTTAAGCATTTTATCAACACCCTGTTCAGACCAGTTACTATGCCGGCTGATTATCTGTATATCATCTCTGGTCATATCCTGTCTATTTATGTGTGCAGTTTTTTTAAGATTCAGATTGTAATAAAAATGTTTTTTAGGATTCTGATCAACAAACTTTACCTGATAAAAAGAAATAACAAAAAGCAGTTGACCTGATAAATATAAACATATATCCGGATTATGTATATGAATACACACATTTATGGTTAATCAGTTGCATGAGCATTCAGATAGTCACATATCAGAAATACCGGCAATATTTCGTTAGTTTTCATATATTTATTCCTAAAACAGCGATTTTTATGATACAAATACTAATGCTTATATCATGTATCACCCTCTTTTACCACCCGGCCTCAGCTTCCCCCGTTATGGCCATGGCTCCCGGAGGTACGCTGAAACCTATGGGCAATCATAATGTACGCCTGCTATCGGAAGAAATAAACATCACCCTGTACCCGGACTATTACCTCGCAGAAATAAACTATACCTTCAACAACAAAGGCGAAAGTCAGACCGTGACTATGGGCTTTCCTGCCAGCAGCCGCCAATATGGAAAAATTCAGGATCTCAACGTTTTTAACGAACGGAATATCCTGCCTACCTATACCATAGAAGAAAAATGGGATTTTCAAATCAATCAGCCTTATGTCGGAGCAGAATATGTCGGTGAGCCAATCGACAGGTTTGAATGTGTTGATATCCCTTTCAATCAAGGCGAGACAAAGAAACTCCGAAATACCTTCAGGCAACAGTATACGTTTAACAATACCAGTACACGGGCTTCATTATTTTTTATCATGAAAACAGGCAGTCTTTGGAATGACAACATCCAAAAAGTGGACATTACGATCAATACCATGTACATCCCGGCAGCCTTTGACCTGTCATCCGGCTATTTCAATGATGAAAAAACATCCTTGTCCGGCTTTCACAAAACCTACACCGATATTGAGCCCGACAATGACCTGATCCTTGCCTTTGACATCCGAAAAACCTTCAGCCGGCCGAAAGCTTCATCCGAGCTGAAATCACAAGGAAATGTTTATGCTGCCCCGAAAGCCGAAGACGGCAATACCACAACCGCCTGGGTCGAAGGCGCTACCGGCCCCGGAGTTGGCGAGACGATCACATTTTATACCACCGGCATTGAAAAGACACCCCCGGTATATGCTTTGAAATCCATCGGCATAGTAAATGGATACGCTCTGGACAAAGACACCTACCTGAGCCACAGCCGGGTAAAACAGATCCTGGTCACCATACGTAATACCAATGAACAGGATCCGGATTTTGGAAAGTCTGTGGTAAAAGCGTTTATGCTGAGGGATTCCCAATACATTCAGTATTTCGATTTTAACCCTCCGGTCAGGGCTACCGAAGTGGAATTTAAAATTAACAGCACCTATGGTGTACGAACTGTCGGAACAGCCATTTCCGAAATAGAATTTGTTGTTGATGAAAATTAGAAAAGTTGTAAAACGCAGTCTTGCAGGAGCGTTCCTGATCTTTGTTTTGTTAAATGTTGTCGTATTCTTTCATGCTTACAGGTTCACCCATTTCGCCAACAGCAATCTTCCCCGCACCCAAAGCCCGGATAAGCTCTCCCTGAAAGAAAAGGTTAAAACTGCCCTGTTCGGCGCCAACATGCCAAGACCTACAAACAAAAATACCCCGGACCGGCCATTCAAAACGATTGTACTTAACAGTAACAAGTCTATTGAATGCTGGGAAATAAAAACCTCCAACGCCAAAGGAACCGTCGTGATATGCCATGGATATGCCGGCGCAAAATCACGGATGCTGGACAAGGCTGAAATATTCCTCGATCTGGGCTATAATGCGTTTTTAATAGATTTCAGGGGAAGCGGAGGCTCGGAAGGGAACAGCACCACTGTGGGGTTTGACGAAGCCAAAGAAGTTAAGGACGCATATGATTATCTAAAAGAAAAAGGCGAAGCGCATATCATCCTTTTTGGCACTTCCATGGGAGCGGCTGCGGCATTGAAAGCTGTCAGTGATTACGACATTGCTCCGGATAAGCTGATCCTCGAATGTCCGTTTGGCACCATGTACGAGACTGTCTGTGCCCGGTTCAACAATATGGGAATCCCTTCGTTCCCACTCGCCGGTATGTTGGTGTTCTGGGGTGGTGTACAACATGGTTTCTGGGCCTTCGGTCACTGTCCGGAGGAATATGCCAGAGCAGTTGATTGTCCGGTACTGCTTATGTACGGCGAAACCGATGCCAATGTCAGCAGAAAAGAAACTGATGCTATTTATGCAAACCTACCGGGCAAGAAAAAGCTTGTCATATTTCCCGGCACCGGCCATGAAAACTACCTGATCAAAAACCGTGGTTCCTGGAGCAGGGAGGTGCAGGGATTTTTGGGGAGGTAGGACAATATTAAAAAAATAGCTGTCCGGAGTTTAGTAAAGCGTAACTCCGGATCGTAAATGATATCCAGGATCTGTGATCCGGCAATATGTCGTCCATTTTAATTATTTATAGTTAATTCAAAAATTCCACATCATCTATGCTCTCTTCCAGTTGTACGAATTTTATAGTTTTTTCCCCTGGTTTTATATTTTGTCGGAATGTTAACGGAACGCAGTTCCTGTTTTTCATTTTTAGTCAGTAGTTACGCGAGGCTAAACTACTGACAGCACTCGGGAATTTTTTGGGAGATAGATGATTAGAATTTTTAGTTAAAACGTATTTAAGTTATTTTTAGTCATAAAATATTATCATGAAAAGACGGGTTCTATACTTTTTAATAACTATTGTTTCCACTATACTGGCTTTTGTAACATATTCCTTTTTGATTAGTTTGTACACATATTATTTATCTGAGGAATATCATTTAAGAGCTTCGCTCTTATTACTTTTGGACCCGTCATACCAGAATCAATTAGGATTATTATTTTTCTGTCTTGGGCCTAAATATATTTTTTCAGGACTATTGACCGGGGCCATAATTGTTTCACTAATGTATTTCATCCTTAAAAAAACGGATTATTGTATGTTTTATAAACTTGCAGGAAGCTGTTTTCTATTGATATTATGCATTCAAGTTATCGGCTCTAAAATATGGTTGTTATTCCATATGCAAAACATCAAGGCCCGTTTCGATGATTGGGGTTTAGATAATACAGAATTATTTATACAAGCTATGAGCATTCATAATCATTACAATATCAGTCTGTATTTAAGTCTTGCCTTAATAAGTATTTATATATTTGTCAGGAAACACAGAAAATCAGTACTATTGACAAAAAAGACATAAAAGCACTTATTTATATTTTTAAAGCATAAAAAATTTTTAGAAATGAAGAAAAAACTGTTAATCTCAATAATTCTCCTATTTGCAATATCCTATGCAAAAGCGGATTTCCAGAAAGGAACTATCATTTTAAAGAATAAGGATACCATTATATGTGAAATTGAAGTTTCAAAACCATATGTATTTGAAGAAAAAAGCAGGATCATATATTTACTTAATGATAA
>JBNKDZ010000011.1:0-10845 GCA_050288525.1 Cyclobacteriaceae bacterium | reverse complement strand
AGCGCTCCATTCTGGCGTCAAAAGATCAGTCCATCGGTTGCATTGGAATTTGACACATTTTGTAATCTGGATTTTCAGGACGGAGCCGGATGGTCAGGTCAGCCGGAAAGTCCTTTTTATAGACAAGATCATGTTTCTGTTGTTTATAACGGAGATATTTATAATAAACAACAGACAATCCGGGACGCAAACGGAACAGAAGACCGAATACTTCCTATCAAACCCGATTACATATTTAATGACCATAATGTTGAAGATAAAAAAGCGTACGTCTTTGAAATACGCTGGACCGTTAATGCAAATGATCAGACACTCGAACTATGGGGCATGGAATACGCGCCTGACTTTGACAAAAATAATCTCAGGCTGATTGCAACATTTTCCGATGATATGTTAGGAAATGTTTTTAATGGTGAAAACATTCTTCGTGTAGGTTTTACCGGTGCAACAGGAGGGACAGTAAATGCTCAATTAGTTTGTTTATGGAATGAAAATGCTGAATTCAAAGCAGTGGATGACAGGTTTCAGATCCAGCCTGATCAGGAAGAGATTCTTGATGTCCTGACAAATGATATTGATGATTATAACTCCAAAGGTAAGATAATCAGCATTTTTGATCCTCCTGCCCATGGAACAGCCGTAATCGACAGATATTATGGCAATACAATATATGATCGAATCAAATACACGCCTGAGCCCGGATTTACCGGCCTGGATACACTATCTTATATTATTTGGGAATATCCGACTTACCATCCTTTCGTTCTTAAGGATACCGCAACCGTTTATATCCAGGTGGGCGAAACGATCCCTGTTCAAAATCCTTTGGTTCCAAAACATGATGCGCATTTATTAAATGAACGATGCTGTATCATTACGGATGATGCTAAAAATCAGCTTGGTTCTGCATGGTTCAAACATAAAATTAATTTTGAAAAAGACACCAGCTTCTATCTTGTTACCTATTTGGGAAGTAATGATCTTGATGGAGCTGACGGAATGGCCTTTGTCATTCATGCGGATCCAAGAGATACCATAGATGATCCGGATGTTGAAATCGGTTATTATAATGGCGTTATGCTTACTCAGGAAGGCGCAATTGGAGATGCCGGTACAGGACTTGGCTACGCGATACATAATTCATCTCCATATTGGAATCAAAAAATCACCCCTTCTGTTGCCATAGAATTTGACACATGGTATAGTAACGACCCTCAGGACGGCTCTGCAGGTGACGGACTTCCGCAAAGTCCATTTGCCCGAAAAGACCATGTGGCAATAGTCTACAACGGAGACTTTAGCAATCAACAGATTATTAAAGATAAATATGGAACTGAAGACCGGATTCTTCCTATAAAGCCTGATTATATTTTCCAGTATGATCATGATGTTGAAGACAATAAAGCCTATATCTTTGAGATCCGTTGGATCGTTAACGCCAACGATCAGACACTTCAATTATGGGGCTCAGAATACAATCATTCATATGATAGAAATGGTCTCGAACTGATTGCTACATTAACCGATGACATGTTGGGGAAAGTTTTTAAAGGCAAAAAATATCTACGGGCAGGATTCACAGGATCTACAGGTGGTGCCACGAATTTAATGGCTGTTTGTCATTTGGATGAAAACACACAATACGAAGCTGTTGATGACACATTTGACGCTTATTCAAATCAATTGGTGAATTTGAATGTGTTAAAAAACGATGTGCACACCTACGACTCGGATCATTTTCTGAAAATTCTTAAAGAACCTGCGCATGGAAATGCTTCGGTAGTATCCTTCTATAATCCTGAGATCAATAAGACCCAATTAAGTATTGACTATACATCTGATTATGGCTTTTCAGGGAAGGATTCCCTGGTGTATATCAGCTTTGAAGATCAGTTGGCCAAACCATTTATCTTACGGGATTCCGCAACCGTTTACATCGAAGTGCAGGGAACAACCACCTTTGCCACAATTAGTGGTCAGATCAAAACGCCTTCTTCTTCTGTTGTACCAGATGCGGAAGTTACCCTTAGCATTGCTGGCAATGTTATCTCAACAAACACAGATGATGAAGGCAAATACTCTTTTAGGGTAGAAGAAGGCGCCTGCAAGATCAGTCCCCATATGGATACGGATATCCGAAAAGACCTGACAACCCAGGACATTGTGCTGGTCCGGTCGCACCTGCTCGGTATCACCCCATTCGCAGATCCGTATAGTTACATAATCGCAGACGTAAACGGAAGTAAATCTGTAACGGTTCTGGATATTCATGAAATGAGACAGGTTATTTTGGGGATAAAAGATCAGTTCAGACATGAAAATTCAGTAATTTTCATCAATGACTCCTTGTATAACAGTGCAAAAACCCCCTTCGACTACACATCATTTATCTCCAGATACTACAACCGAGCCACTAATTATCAAAACTTTACTGCCCTTAAACCAGGTGATGTCAGTCAGGGCTGGGATCCATCGTCATCCGCTCGTAAAAGTCCCAAATCAGAACTAAACCTGCGTATAGGCATTCCAAAAATACTGAATAATAAAATGTCAGTTCCGGTTTATGCCAACAATCAGGATGCGCTCCTGGGAATTCAGTTCTCCTTCGAGTTTGATAACAAGGCAGTCAGATATCTTGGAAACAATAACGGGTCACTTCCATTTATCTTTAACGCTTTTCAAAAAGACAAAGGTATTCTCAGTATGTTATGGGACAGCGAAGACCTTAAAGGATTTGTTCCGGATGCAGATAATCCTGTTACAGAATTAGAATTTGAGATTCTGGACGCAAACATATTACCCGACTTGAAAATATCCTCTGCCCTCACGCCTGTACTGGCTGTGAATACAGATATGCAACTTGTTCATATTTCTAATGAAACAAACACACAACCAGATAAGGACATTGTGGTGTTCCCTGTTCCATCATCCTCCTTTGTTTCTGTAATATGCAAGGACAACCATTTAACTTATACTATAACGGATATTAGTGGCAAACAAGTACTATCAGGCTCTTTGAGGAAAGACAAGATGATTGATCTTCAGGCGCTGCAATCCGGGATTTATTTCCTGAAACTGATGGATGAAAAAGGATTTAATTTTACACGAAAAATAATCAGGGAGTGATAGAATTCGGGTCTGAAATTTTGGTAGAAGCCAGGCTCAACTGTTTCTTTTCAGTTCTCTCGTACAGATCCAGAATTTAAATCCTTAGTTTTCCCAGCTAAAAAAAGGTTATTTGGGCGTAGATGCAATGATGCAATCATACGCCCAGGATTAATTTTCTTTTTTCATTATACGACCAGGCTGAGGGGGGGCTTTTTACATACATCATCCGGTTTGGATACTAAACATCAATAAACTTAATCATTTGTGACAAGAACAATAAAATAGATATAGAGTAACAAGTTAAGATAATTGAATATATTACCTTGATTATAAAAGATTTCTGCATTTTAATAACCTTAATAAAATTTATTAGATCCTTATGATGGTCATTAAATATGCTGATTTGTATACCATTCCTGCTATTAATATATTTTAGCAAATAGCCTAGAAGGACAGATGACATTAAATACAAAAAAAGTTCGTGGTTATTTTCCATAATAGATAGCAACTCTTTAATGCTTTTAAGTTCACTCATACAGGACCAGATCGAGGGCTAATTTAAGTTTGGGCTTTTATTATCATAATCTGGATACACTTGCAAAAATTTTATTTTTATACAAACGGTTAGAAACTTTATTTTTAACCCAACTGGTCGTAGGATAAACGAAGTGGTTCTACGACCCAACATCAAATAGAGCATCCGCTCAGTCTATCAAATATGTACCAACTCCATTTTCCCTTTCACTCCCGGCTCATAGCTCGCATAACTGCTCTGCCTCTTGCTAATTACTCACACTCCAAACTATTATTGATTCCTGATAGCCTATTTTCCGGTCATTTATAAAAATTATTCAGTTATCGTTTTCTCAAATATACGTGTTTCCGTTTGATGGAATTGATGTTTGGTTGGTTTTTGTTGGGCTTTTGGATCGCTTTGGCTGTTTTGCTTTTTGATGCTTCCGAGCGGAAGCTCTATACGGCGGTGTGTCTTAGGACCGCTTCGCTTAACCTAATACCAGTGTGGGTCGCTACGCTAAACCTACGACCAGAGGATAGAACTAATTATTGTGCCCATCGATGCTTCACGGCACACCTACGACCAGAAACGGGGATTATTGTTTGACAATTTCAACGCTATTTATTAAGTCAACAACATGTGAGCCTTTATCAGGGTATTCAGCAATTACGGTTACCTGCGATTTAATATAATAATCCTCAATAAAAAAACGGTTGTCTTTTTGGCCTTCATACCTAATCAAATTAGATCCATTCAAAAATAATGTATCTCCAAAATCTGGTTTGCCGTTAAAAGGTATTTTTACATTGCTCCCACAATGGATTGTGATAGTACTTTGGTCATCAAACACATAATCATGAAAAGTCCCTTCAGTATAGTTGTTAAAACAGTATTTGTATTTCCTTTCTACGGGAATTTTGATTTGATAACCAGAGCAATTTATCTCAATGTTAGTCGACCAGACAAGGCAAAGACTAATTAGCAATATTTTACTTACCATCTTTCTTAATTTTTTTCTGTCTTGCTTTGAAATGCTTTCTAGCTAAAGCTTCTACTTTTTTGATATGTTTATCAAGTTTTTCGTTCGTATCAACACAGTCGTATCCCATGGTGTCTGGATTAAATGAACGTTATATACATGTCCATGTTCTTTTTCTCCAGTTTCGTAGAAATACGCATGCCCATATCCTTCATGTGCAGTCGTCACTACTTGCTCTTCGGCACTTGCTCCTTTGTTTACTGCAATTCTATGAGGGTCTTTACTAGTGCCTTCTCTTTCAATAAACTTACCGAATTTTCCGGCTCCATCAAATATGAACCCAAGGATTTCCGGATCTTCTCCTAAACCTAAATCTATTTCACCTGCATCATCTGAAAATTGAAACTGATAATGTTTATCACTCTTTGCTAAACTAGATAAATTACGAAGGTTCTCACTGGCATTATTGCCTAGTTTTCTAATGGCTTTTTTAACGCTGCCTTTCTTTAACCTCCCATTTTTACTGAACTTGAGATAACTAGCAGCTTTTTCACTAACTGTATTTTTAATCAATTCTTGTTCTTCCTCATTCTTAGCGATGACCTCCATTCCATCTGGATCAATATACCGTACGGGATTATTCAGAGTATAATTGAATGGAGACCAACCCATATATTTGTCTGCTAAAGGATCAGCTACATGCCGCCTCCCAATCGCCACATCATACATCCTTGCCCCATAATCATACCAATCCAGATTCAGATCTGTCTGCAGTTCCTTCCCATTGTAGAGGTACTTATTAGTCAACACCCCTGTCCTCTGAGCAGAGTTAAACGCTAAGCCAAATGGAGGTTATTAATCAAGTGAAGTGATGATATTACAATCTGGTAAACTCTCTTTAAAAAATTTGATATCCGAATCATCAAAATTATTTCCTCCGACTCCAAATAATTTTAAGTTTTCCAACTTGCTAAAACCATGGGGAATTGAGTCTAGATAACAACCAAATATCGTTAGTGTTTCCATTTCATTTAGTTCAAATAAACATTCAGGGACTTTATTGAACCTGTTTCCATTTAACAATAGTACTTTCAATGATTTAAAATTGCATATCTCTTCAGGAAAAATTTTTAAATCTTTATTATTCAAGTTTAAGTATTGCAAATTCTTCATTTGAAAAACTCTACTTGGAATTGGATTGAAGTCATCAGACAAATCTATGGCTCTAATATTATTTAAATCCGTAGTTCCTATTTCACTTGATGAATATATTCTAAACTCACCATTTGTCGACTTATAGTATTCGTGAGTACATCCCATAATCAAAAACAAACAAGCAATATTTATTAAGGAATTTGTTCTCATAGTGATTAATTGTTAATTAATTTCTTCAATAAAAGAGGTACTTTTGTGTTGGCAGGCGCATTCCCATATAGGGTTCCAGGATTTTCTTTTTTCTTTTTGCCATTTTTTCATTGATTTATAAAAGCCTGAGGTGCTTTTTGATGAGAAAGCATTTCTACCCCAGTTTCTTGGAATATCATCTTTGGTAAATTGTGTGATTTTCCTTCCCATTTCTTTTTCAACTTGGCCTACCACTGCCTTTGCCGAAAACTCATCATTTCCTCTTTTTAAATCAATATCTAAATTATTACCCTTGGCATCAACCTCAGTTAAATAATTTGCTGCATGGACAGCTTCCTCAACAAGTGCATCTGTTGGATTTATACCAAAAGTATTGAGCATATCCAAGTTCAAATTAATAGTGCCTTCTATATCTGTTGTACCCACTAGCTCGTCAGCAAATGGGTTACTCATTTGTTTGTTCCCATCAAAGGTGCCTGGCTTAAAACTATTTTCAGCCGCCAATGTTATTTTACCTGTTTTTTTACTCTTTAGAGTCTTTACAATAGCTTTGCCAGTCTCACCAGATTTCTTTAATTCCCTAAACGCTTTTCTAAACTGCTCCCTTTTTTCTTTATTTTCCTTTCCTTTCAATTGTGACCAGTCTAACTCCATCCCTGTTGGATCAGTAATTATCAGTGGGTTATTAGCTACCCAACTATAAGGGCTAAATGGATAATACTTCTCCCCGAGTGGGTCTTGTTGGAAGGTTCTCCCAAGTGCAGGATCATACATCCGGGCATGAAAATCGTAAGTATCCAATCCTAAATCTGATTGAATCTCTTTACCCTGGTAGAGGAATTTATTAGTCATCACCCCTGTCCGTTGGCTTGAATTAAACGCTAAGCCGAATGGATAGTAATCATCCGTGCGGATCACCGGGCTTTTAATTAATTTTCATATTCTTCATAATCACCCTCTTCATAATCTTCACCATATTCTTCGCCTTCATAATCTCCTTCAGATTCATCTCTCAGAATCTCATTATCATGAACAGCACAATCAAATAACTCGACCTCCGAATCTTCCTCATCAAGGATCATCTCTGCCCTGTTATTGTAAATATTGCATTTTGAAAATATGGAAGCCTTTGTATTGGCAAACCATAAAACACAATGATTCCTTTCTTCCTTGCAGTTATTATGGATCTCCACCCGGTCAAAACGAATATTTGAGGAATTGCTTATATCTACGGCAGTCTCCCTGCAATTGGTTATATTTCCCTGATACATATAGATATTATTGCTCTCTTCACAGTTCAGCCCGATCATTCCCGAACCGTCAAGGATACAATATTCGATGTCTGCATTTTTGACAGAATTCATCACCAGCACATCACCACTGCAATATCCCGGAACAGTATGTTTCATAAATATCCCGGAAAGACATATATCCCGACAATTCTCAAAAACCAGTATCCTGGAGGTCTCATCCTCTGTGACAAGTTTTGTTTTATTATAACTGCCGGTTATCACCAGATTCTGACAATCACTGATCGTAATGTCACTGATTACATACTTGTCTGGTTCTCTATACATATAAAATGACACCTTTGGATTTACATTTTTGATTTTTTCTTCCAGTGAATCCAGCCCCTCCATGTCCAGGTCTTCCATATTTAGGATAATCTCATCAATTCGTATTGCCTGATCCGGAAGGATCAATGTCACGTAGGAATCAACTTGCTCAAGGAAGTCGTACAACGTTTTTACCCGGACGATCTTTTTATTCCTGCCAATGATCGCGGGGCGGAAATAGTTTGACTGATCACCGAAATAATCCATTTCTTCAACATTAACCCTGCCAAAATCATTTCGTGTTTTTACCTGGTTTAAGATTTCTTTATCGCCATCCCAGACAGTTCCTTCATCTCTTTCCAGGGTCCAGGAGATATTGTTTTCAAGTTTAAACGTCACTTTCCGTTCCCAGTGTGTAGCGTTTGTATTGCCGGTAAATTTCAATGTAAATTCCTTATGCCTGATTTCCGCATCTGAGATGTTGTATGAATATCTATCAAATAAATTCTCTTCCTGTATCAGGGTTTTTACATCATTTATGGTTTCTCCGGGCCCCATTAACAGCATGTATGCTTCCAGCCTGCCCTCTGAATCTTTTGTGTCTATGATTGTATCATCGTATTCATCCATGTTTAACTGGCCTTTTCGCTCAAATATTATTTCTTTATTTTCAAAGGTTTCCATAAAACCACTGTATGGATTATCCACTTCAGCTTCTTCCAATTCATCATTCATCAGTTCTTCCAGTTCTTCCGCACTCAAATCATAGGAATAGTCATTAACATGCTCTTTATAAAGTTTTATAACTAACAATACAGAAGCAACGGCCAGTACAGCAAATCCGTTCAAAGCGATTCCGAAAGCAACAAAACTCAGGAAGTTAAATTTTTTCATATCAAAAAAAGTATGCGATAATTGTTTAAAAAACTGTATTTGTTTATAAATTGATTAAAAAACAGATTAAAAACCACTTTTATGGCAAAAACAATTAAAAATCTTTTTATCATTTTTCTTGCCAGTGTTTTCGGATGGATTGTCATAGCTGCCATGATCCTGTATCTTCCAAAATCTATTCCCTACACGTTTACTCGATATGTAGAAGCAGATTTTCTGGTATTTGGTGCAGGGTATTTTGGTATTTATTTTATTTATTCGGTTTTGGTATTTTTTTACTATCCTGTCCCAAAAGAAAAGGAGGCTTCTAATGAATAATTTCGATTTTAAAAAATTTCACCTGAAGGGCATTGTATTTTTTTCAATTGCGAACGTAATTCTTTCATCATTTATTCTATTGGCATTTGGTATTTATCAATATGTAATGCTCTCAAGAGGCAACTCGTATTATGCGAATGAACCTATTCCATTCCAGATCATCTTTCTTGTCTTTGGAGTAATTAGCTTTTTTATTTTCCGGTATTTCAGAAAAAGACTACGTCGTTACCTCGCTGAGATCCATAATAATTAAATCCTGAATCGCAAATATTTGATTTTATGCCCTAACCTCGAAAACTGGGTCTCATACCGGGTTTTTATATCATAATGTTCCCCGGTGTAGGCGGAATCATAGAGATCGTCCGTATAAATCAGATCTTTAACGGAGTAGTTTGATTTCAATACTTCCAGGGAATATTCATACAAAGGCGTACTGTCGGTCTTCAGATGAATCAGACTGCCTGGTTTCAGGATCTTTTTATAAATATCTATGAATTTCGGACTCGTAAGCCTCCGCTGTTCGTCGCTGGATCTGGGCCGTGGGTCCGGGAAGACAATCCATATCTCATTCACTTCGTCTTTTTCAAAAAACCGGTCCAGATGGTCGATCTGGGTACGCAGAAATGCCACATTCTGCAGTCCTTCCTGTTGTGCCTGCTGGCTGCCTTTCCAGATGCGGGCACCTTTCAGGTCGATGCCGATATAGTTTCGTTCCGGGAACAGTCTGCCTAACCCAACAGTATATTCTCCCCTACCACACGCCAGTTCGAGTACGATATCATGATCATTTTCAAAGAAATCCGATCTCCAACGGCCTTTGATATTTTCAAATAGTTCCTTGCCGGTTTCAATCACGTTCCGGCTTAGTGCATTGTCACTAAAACGTTTAAGCTTTTTTCTCACTTTTATAGAATTTCCAACTCAGCGATTAAAAAATTACTGCCTGCAACGATCACCAGGTCGTTTTTTGTTGCTCTCTTCCACACGATATCAAGTGCCTTGTTTACATCCTTCACCACCTCTCCTTTCAGGCCTTGTTGGTGTGCAATAGCAGACAATTTCTCAGCTTTCATTGACCGTTGTATATTGGCTTCACAAAAATAATAAATTGCATCATTTGGCAAATACTTAAATATTTTTTCAGGACTTTTTCCTTCTACAGCACCCCAAAGGATATACAGATCCTCATATTCAAATACAGTCAGCTGCCTGATAAATTCTCTGACGCCGTCTACATTATGTACCGTATCACAATAGGTAAGTGGATTATCCTTCAATTTATGCCATCTTCCTTTAAATCCGGTTAGTACGGTGGTATTCGATAACCCACTTCTCAAATCTGGATATTCAATTTTATACCCTTTTTCCTTAAGCACATCCATCGTCTGCAAAACACCAGGAAGGTTTTTCAACTGATATAATCCGGACAGATCTAACAAAAAGGATGTCTCAGAATGATCATTCTTATTGTGAACCAGGACCTTTAACCGATGTTTTTCCATACCGGAATACGCGCAGGAATAGGTTTCGGAAGCAATCATTAACGGAGCATTTAGTTCCTTAGCCCTTGATGTAAAAACAGGAATCGTTTCTTCCTGATATTCACTCACAACAACCGGGACAGATCTTTTAATAATTCCGGCCTTTTCAAATGCGATTACCGGCAATGTATCTCCCAAAATATCCGTATGGTCCATTCCGATATTGGTAATGAGCGATACCAACGGGGTAATAACATTTGTTGAATCCAGCCTGCCTCCCAGTCCGACTTCAATAACTGCAATATCAACGTTTTTCTTCACGAAGTAATCGAATGCCATGGCGACGGTCACTTCAAAGAAAGATGGTTTGATTTCTTCAATAAGGTCTTTGATATGATGAATAAAGCGTACAACATAGGCTTCATCAACTTCTGCGCCATTGACCTTAATTCGTTCGGTAAAACGCTTCAAATGCGGTGAGGTATAAAGTCCGGTAGTGTATCCGGCAGATTGCATGATGGCAGCAATCATATGAGCGCTGCTTCCTTTGCCATTGGTTCCTGCGATGTGAACTGCTTTTATTTTTTTATGGGGATCGCCAAGGTATTCACAAAGCTTTAGTGTGTT
>JBNKDZ010000010.1:0-8453 GCA_050288525.1 Cyclobacteriaceae bacterium | reverse complement strand
GTATAGTTTCTTCCTTTTTCCATTACTTATAACTTCTTTGAGTAAGTTTTACATTTTCAAATACCAGTTCTTCTTTATGCATTTTTTCAGGCTGGTTATCACCCTGATATTCCCATGCAGATACATACGCAAAATTTTCATCATCCCTTTTTGCTTCTCCTTCTTCTGTCTGGCTTTCTTCTCTGAAGTGGCCTCCACAGGATTCATTTCTGTTCAATGCGTCATCAACCATAAGCTCGGCGAGCTCCATAAAGTCCGCTACTCTGAGTGCTTTTTCCAGTGTCATGTTAAATTCTTCATTGACACCCAGTACTTTTACATCTTTCCAGTATTCTTCACGTAATTGCTGGATCTCTTTTTTCGCTTCTTTCAGGCCTTTTTCATTCCGAGCCATACCACATTTTTCCCACATGATCTTACCAAGTTCTTTGTGGAACTGATCGACTGTTTTACTGCCGTTGATGCTCATGAGCTTTTCAATACGGTCTTTAACACTCTTCTCAGCTTCTTTAAATGCTTCGTGATCTGTTGTTACTTTGGCAGGGCCTACAGTAGCAAGATAATCACCAATAGTGTAAGGGATCACAAAGTATCCGTCAGCCAGTCCCTGCATAAGTGCAGAAGCTCCAAGCCTGTTCGCACCGTGATCCGAGAAGTTACATTCTCCTGTGGCATACAAACCAGGTATGGTAGTCATCAGGTTATAATCAACCCAGAGACCTCCCATGGTATAGTGTACCGCAGGATAGATCATCATAGGTGTTTTATATGGATCGTCAGCCGTGATCTTTTCATACATCTGGAACAGGTTTCCGTATTTTGCTTTGATCACATCCATGCCGTCTCTGTTGATGGCATCTCTGAAATCGAGGAATACTGCAAGTCCTGTTTCACCAACACCTCTTCCTTCGTCACAAACATTTTTAGCATTTCGTGAGGCCACATCCCTTGGCACCAGGTTCCCGAATGAAGGATAAATACGTTCCAGATAATAATCACGATCTTCTTCAGCCACATCTACCGGCTTCACTTGTCCCTTTCGAAGTTTTTCGGCCATTTCCTTGGTTTTAGGCACCCATACACGACCATCATTTCGTAATGATTCAGACATCAGTGTCAGTTTTGATTGCTGATCACCATGTACTGGAATACAGGTCGGGTGGATTTGTGTGAAACATGGGTTGCCAAAGAAAGCACCTTTCTTGTGTGCTCTCCAAACGGCAGAACCGTTACATCCCATAGCGTTGGTAGAGAGGAAAAATACGTTTCCATAACCCCCGGTAGCAAGTACTACTGCATGTGCAGCGTGTGACTCAACCTTACCTGTTACAAGATCCCTGGTGATGATACCACGTGCCTGACCGTCTACAAGAACCACATCTACCATCTCGGTACGCGTATACATTTTTACTTTTCCTTTCGCGATCTGGCGGCTAAGAGCAGAATACGCTCCCAAAAGCAATTGCTGACCGGTTTGTCCACGTGCATAGAACGTTCTGGATACCTGGGCACCACCGAAAGAACGGTTGTCAAGCAATCCTCCGTACTCCCTGGCGAACGGAACACCCTGAGCTACACATTGGTCAATAATGTTATTACTTACTTCAGCCAGCCTGTAAACATTGGCTTCTCTTGCACGGTAGTCACCACCTTTGATCGTATCGTAGAACAGGCGGAAAATACTGTCTCCGTCGTTTTGATAATTCTTAGCAGCATTGATACCACCCTGTGCGGCAATACTATGTGCACGACGCGGGCTATCCTGATAGCAGAAAGCTTTTACATTGTATCCAAGCTCTCCGAAGGATGCAGCGGCGGCGGCTCCTGCCAGTCCGGTACCTACCACAATTACATCATATTTCCTTTTGTTGGCAGGGTTTACCAGTTTGACATTAAATTTATGTTTCGTCCATTTTTCGGCCAACGGCCCTTCCGGAATTTTCGAATCAAGCACCATATTGTTAATTAATTTTTTTCCCATGATTATTTAAAATAGATGTAGAGAGGCATTAAGGCAAAGCCCAACGGTACAACAATTGAAAACACAACTCCTACAGCCTTAATGATTGGTGTATATTTTTTATGTTCCAGTCCGAGTGTCTGGAAAGCACTCTGAAAACCATGTATCAGGTGTACCGACAACGCCACTAATCCGATAAGATACGAGATCAATGTAAATGTCATGCTAAATTTGTCTACTACCAAAGCATACAGATCTCTGTTGCCGTTGGCGTCGATCTCAAACTGATAATCGCTATGCTTGTACTGCCACCAGAAATCTTTCAGGTGCAGGAACAGGAAAGCGAAGATGAGAATTCCCAACAACATCATGCTTCGTGAAGCCCAGCTACTGTTGGCATTTGCATCCTGACGGGCATACCCTACAGGTCGTGCAAATTTGTTTGAGAAATAAAGACCGGATGCCACCGTCATATGCAACAGCACGCTGAAATACAACAAATAGGACACTGACTTGATCAGTGGATTGGTTGACATGGTTGCTGCATACGCATTAAAAGCCAACCCTCCATCGTTACTGAGTACAGCAAGGTTTCCTATCATGTGAATTAAAAGAAATACGATAAGAAATAAGCCAGTGAAAGACATCAGCACTTTCTTTCCCAGACTGCTAGTTAATGATTTGATTACCCAACTCATATGTTAATTTTTAGATTTAGAAAGGATTCAAATATTGATTCCAGATTTTACAGAATAAAACGTAGAATATTTTTACCCGGCAAAATTCTCATTTATACGGCGTACTAAAAATGACAAATATCATTTTAGGAGGGAAAGTTACAACTTATTGTGATTTTTTTTTGTTTGTTTTTATACGAAAAGACTTAAATTTGATTTATTTAAGTATCGGGGCATATAAGATATGACAAAACACATACGTATACCGGGAATATTACTGCTTGTAATCTTCTGCCACACACAGCTAAACGCCACACACATACGTGCCGGAGAAATTACTGCTACCCTGATCTCATGCCAGAATTATACATACAGATTTGCCATTACCGGATATACCGATACAGGCTCCGATGTTCAGTTTGGAGGCGGAGAAATCAATTACGGAGATGGCAGCCCTGTGGAAACTTTCCCTACAGGAGACCCGGATGTCTTTCAGGATCTGGGGGAAGAACGGGCACTCAACATCTTTTATAAAGAGCACACCTTTCCGGGACCTGGCACCTATAAAATCAGCTTCCGGGAATTCAACCGGAATGAGGGTATCGCCAACATGGACAATTCAGTAAATACACCCTTCTACATTGAAACAGTCATCATTATCGACCCGTTTCTGGGTTGTAACAATACACCATTGCTTCTTAACCCTCCTATTGACGAAGGATGTATAGGCGTTTCATTCTTTCATAATGCAGGAGCTATTGACAGAGACGGAGACAGCATCTCCTATGAATTTACCATCCCCAAACAAGATCAGAATATTCCGGTAGTAAACTATTCGTTCCCGAATGATCATGATATCCTGATGTATAATGCTCAGAATGAAGAAAAAACCGGTCCTGCCACATTTACCATAGATCCTTTAACAGGCGACATTATCTGGGATGCACCGGGAGGTGAAGGTGAGTATAATCTGGCCTTTAAAGTTATTGAGTGGCGAAAGATCCAGGGTGAGTGGTTTCAGCTGGGATATGTCACCCGGGATATGCAGGTCATCGTCACAGATTGTGAAAATGAGCCCCCGGAGATAACCGTCCCACCTGACACATGTATCGTAGCAGGTTCTTTGCTTGAACAGGAGATCTTTGCTGAAGATCCTGATTTTAATCCGATCATCCTTTCTTCCTTCGGGAGTGTATATGAATTGTTTTCTTCCCCGGCTACCTATACGCCCTATCCTCCTTCAGCGCAACCTTCACCGGCAGTGCTTAATTTTAGCTGGCAAACCAACTGTTCGCATGTCAGGGAACGCCCCTACCAGGTACGTTTTAAAGCTGTGGACCAGCCGAATATATCCCTAGGACAAGGACCAAAACTGGCCGATTATGCCACCTGGTTCATTCGTGTAGTAGGCCCTCCTCCGGAAGGCCTGATGGCTGAACAGGGATTAGGTAATTTTGTTAATCTGACCTGGGATCCCTATGAATGCAACAACGCTACATTAATGCAGATATGGCGTCGTGTCGACAGTTACGATTTTGAGCCGGATCATTGTGAACTTGGCATGCCAGATAATATCGGATATGAACTGATACAAACCGTAGATATTGATCAGACCGGCTTCCAGGATACCGGACTTGAATGGGGAGTAAATTATTGTTACCGGTTGGTGGCCCTATTTCAGGATCCTGCGGGCGGAGAGAGTATTGTTTCAGAAGAAGCATGTATACTCATAGAAGAAATAGACGGAAAGTTTGGATCGTTAGTAACCAATGTCAGCATTGAACAAACCCATGAAGAAGACGGACAGGTCTTAATACGATGGACGTCACCATTTGATATCGATGAGACGGAATATCCTCCTCCGTATACGTATGAATTGTATCGCGGAACCGGATTTGTTTCTGCTAATTCGGAACTCGTTACCACTCTGACAGACACGGTATTTACCGATTCGGGACTCGATACCTATAATAACATCTATAACTACCATATTGTGGTATATGACGATACAAACACGGCTATTGATACTACCGCAACCGCTTCATCACTCAGATTGGAATTAACCCCAGTAACAGGCGCAATGGAATTAGGCTGGACAGCACATGTGCCCTGGTCAAATCTGTCTCAGAAGTACCCGACACACTACATCTATCGCGATAATGTCGACCCGAATAATCCGGAGCAACTGGTGCTTTTTGACAGTGTAGATGTTACAGAGGATGGGCTTTATTACTTTGACGACGGATCAGCTGTTGGTGATGACGGACTTAATGACACGCAGGAATATTGTTATTATGTAATTGCCAAAGGTGTGTATGGGAACGGTAAGATCCCGGAACCCTTCCTGAATAATTCGCAGATAATCTGCGGACAGCCACACGACACCATTCCTCCTTGTCCCCCGATTGAATTTTCCCTGAATATGGATACTCCCTGTGAAGAATTCGTTCAGGGTCAGCCGTGTAACTATAATGATTATTACAACGAACTCTCCTGGGATTCGAATTCCGATCCTGATTGTGATCTGAATATCAGCGGGTACAACATATATTTTTCAGAATCCGGAGATGAGGGAACCTTTAACATAATCGATTTCGTATCCGGAACCAATACCTACAGACATGAAGGGCTTAATTCGTTCAGAGGATGTTATATGATCTCTGCTGTGGACAGGTCGGGCAATGAAAGTGAACTGTCTGAGGTGGTATGTAATGATAACTGCCCGTATTTTGAACTACCGAATATATTTACCCCAAATGCCGATGGAAGCAATGATGTATTCATGACGTACCTTAATGATGTTGAAAAATGTCCGAGATTTATCCGGTCTGTTCATTTTCAGGTGTATAACAGGTATGGAAGACTGGTATTTGATTCCGGCAAGGAAGACGAAAGCTCCATAAACATCATGTGGAATGGCAAAACCAATGATGGTCAGCGTCTTCCCAGTGCCATGTATTATTACACGGCCAAAGTAAAGTTTGACACAAACGATCCTTTATTGAAAGAGGTAATCTATAAAGGATGGGTACGGATAATGTATTAGTTATTTTTCTTTAGTAATGTCGGTTTTATTCTGATGATAAAACCGACATTACTAAAGAAAGATCACCACCAAAAATTAAATTGCGCAACATCATCATAACGTGATGTATATAACAATATCCATATATACCTTTGATCCCTTAAAGTTTTATTAATTATATATTTATAGGATACCTCATGTTTTTTTATGGATTTCACCCATTTTTGATAAATTAATTTATTTCTACTATCTATCACTTCAAATAAACAACCTGCTGCATCCATTGCAGAACCGTCTCCAGCACCTCTTTTTGAATATAATATCGCATTAAAAGGTGTATTCTCCATTACTAAATACCAATAACTTACACTTCCCCCAACGGCACTGGAGAATCTTACTGATTCCGAAAAAGCGAAACATGAACTGGAATAAAGAATAAATAAGATCAGGGTAAAGAATAGTTTTTTCATAATAGTTTAGTTTAGGATTAATTATTCATTCAATCAATAATACTAACTTTTTTTCATTTGTTGATCAAGTTTTACATACTTGAATATAAAAAGATTTTATATGTGATATTCCAAGAAATATCATCTTTATCGGAACACATTCTAAGAACATATCACAGTTTTTATGAAAAGGGAAGGAAACTTTTTGCTGAATCATTTGCAGTTATCTGATTGGGTCGCAACTGCAAATGATATCATCTTCAGGAAGAATAGTTGACTTATTTCATATATTTTTTTAATATCATTTTCAATAATTCATTATCAAAATAAAAATTATTTTCCACAACCGTTCCGTTTTTATCTACAAGTATGTAATGGGGGACGCCGTGGATGTTGAATTTTGATGATAATTGATTCCACTCATCTTTTTCAACACGGTAATGTTCTCCTTTAATATCCGGTATCATCATGTTCCAGGTATCCAGTGGAGAGGTTTGATTTGTGATGTATACAAATTCAATGGCTTCATCTTTTAACTCTTCTTTTAAGGGTTTGATTCTTTCTATTCCGCTGCGGCACGGCCCGCACCATGTGGCCCAGAAATCAACAAGTACCACTTTGCCCCTGTATTTCTCAATAATGGTATTAAACAACTTGTCTTCTTCTGTTTTTGGGGTTTCATTAATAACATAACCCGTTTTTAATTTATTGGCCGCCAGCTTTTCTTCGATTATTCTTGCTTTATTATCACTATAAAGTATCAGATAATCGACAATAAATGTATTAGAGATATTATTTCTGATTACTTCTTTTTCCTCTTCTAAGAAAGGTTTCTGGATGCTTCTCATCATTTCGCATTCTGATTGAGCATACATCAACTCACTGGCAAAATCGTTATCCAGACCAAAATATTTCTTCATCCTTTCTGCCTCAATGCGATCATATAATTCTTTGCCGGTAATATAAATTAGCTGATTTGTTTCAGGATCTTCATAAAAAGAGGAGTCCACCTTTATGGTAATATTTTTACCGGATGCCGAATCATACGTTTCCACATCATATTCTTTGCTAATAATATTATTACTGATTTTAATACTTTCACAAAAACGAATTCTGTTTATCAGAAGATCATATTCACTGCCAGATACAAGAGAAACCGGATTGTTCAAATCCTCCGAATCTATAAAATCATAATATTCAGGCTCAAATTTTTCCCGTTCCAAAGGTATTTTCCGTTGATTTTGTGGTATGTTGTTTTTCTTGCGATAGGCGTAATCCTTATTATAATTATACGTCAATATGTTTGAATAATTTCTGAATTGTATTTGCATGGTTTTTATTTGCAAAGCCTTTTTACTAACAGAAATTTTTTGAATGAGTTGGTTTAAAGTCGTCTGTTCTTTTTGCATTATATTCAGACAATAATCTTTATAATCCTCACCACTCATGTCCAGAATACGTTTTTGGGCTTCATCATGGTTGAAATAATAAATGGAGTCCATGACCAGTAAATCGGAATTTACCTGTGCCAACTCACCCATGAACAACGATTTTCGCTTACGTTTTTTTTGCTGAAAATAATTTTGATACGCATTGGCAAATTCTGATAATTCGATGTATTGAAAAGTTGTTTTCCCGGGTTCCAGATAAACAGTTTCGTTCATTTTCAGAATCTGTACATAAACCGGCTGGGGATATATCATCGGTATTTTACAGAAAAAACTTCCATCCGGTTCTATCTGTATTAAATGTGAATTCTGTTCGTGAATAATGATATCATCTACATACACCAGGCCGGTAGTGCCCATTTTTGGATGATACCCGTTGATAAAACCTTTGTAAATCGCGGTATCAATATTGAAAACAGGAAGTTCGATCACATTATCTTCAATTACATAATCAGGTTTGTAGGTCTTTGACGTACTAAATAATTGCATATTCTCAGGAGTGCTCCCGATCAGCAGGTTCCCTTTCTTTGGTTTTATAAGAATTTTTTCCTGTTTTGAATCTTTTTTAAGGGTGAATTCATAGGCTTTTCCCTTTTTATTTATCAATACCTGATCCCAGACCGTGTTTTTATAAACAATTTTATCTTTATAAATACCATAAACCCACTCATTGCTTCCATCGGTCTTCAGCCAGTTACCCTGTATCTCCTCCGGAATGAAAGGAGTCTCTTTTTGTCCGGTAAGGTTGATGTCGAATATTTTCCAACTTTCTTCCATAAAATCAATTTTCTCAACGGATTTATCGATTGCCGGAAAATAGAGTGTGTACAGGTTAACACCACTTTCGGGTGTCCAATGATGTTCATTAAGTTTGATGCCGTCAGCCCTGGTCAC
>JBNKDZ010000009.1:0-4076 GCA_050288525.1 Cyclobacteriaceae bacterium | reverse complement strand
GAGGACCACCTGGGGCAAAGCAATAACGATACATATACATTTCATTTTGTTGATTCACGGAAAAGCGTATTGAATGCAGGTGTCGGGCTGGAATTATATCTGACAGATAAAATATCAGGATTCGGAAGTGTCAGTACGGATTTATCGGCTATTGATAATGATATTTCAAAATTTGTTGATTTGGATGAGGAGGTTCATAATGGCGCACTGAAAGCCGATTTTTATCATTTTGGAGGAGGGATTGTTCTCCATCTGAATGGGGCAGATCTGACATTGGGAACCACACATACCGGTGCCAAACAGAAGTTTTCCAGACCTGTTGATTTTCCGGAAGAAGGAGATGATAATATTTTCGAACGGGATGAAAATGCATTGTTAAAGTGGGAGCGCTGGAGGTTTGTATTTAGCTTCTCGTTCCCATTCCTCAAAGATCTGGGGAAAAAGAATAATGCTTCAGAAGAATCAAATAATTAATCATTTGAAACTATATTCACTGAAAAGAAAAAAGCTGTTATAATTCAATAACAGCTTTTTCAGATATGTAAATTAACCCTCGTAGTTAATTATTTTAATTTCATATTTAAAGGTTTCCCGGCATCCGATACGTTCTCAGTTTTTACATTTTACGAAATCGATTGCGTAAACCTTTGCAATATACAATTTTGTGATTCTTAATGTAAAATATTCTCATAAAAATTATAAAGGAGTAAGGGACAAGGAGCACGGAACAAGGATTCGATTGAGCATAGACGGAACAAAAAAGCGTGAAAAACCAATAAATGATTTCATTCCAAGGCATATAACATGTAATGCATTTCGAAAAGCTGACAAATCAGCACAAAAAAGGAAGAAATGGAAGTTGCACCCGTTAAAATAACCGGAACATCAGGGAGTTTCAGGTAATGCTTCGTTGGTACTTGACTGAATGTCAGTATCCTCTTCTAACGCAGGTTCAACATTGAGACTGAAATGATCAAACAGCACGTCCGTATTGTCTTCTCCAAGGTTAAAGGTTAGTACGGTATAATTTTCTTCCGGAAATCCCGCAAACCGGTATGGACCATATATGTATTGTCCGGGTTTAAGCGTCATTGTTTTTTGATAAATCACATCAAATCCGTTATCAATCGAGATTATGATGTTTTTTATTTTATTGACTTTGGCGAGAAATGACAATGAATAAACAGAATCCTTTGTTATCTCAATGGTCTGAAATAATTGCAGATCACTCGGCCTTCCTGAAGATTCCTTTATTTGCACCCGTGCACTGTTTGCGCCTGATAATTGCATGGTAGTGTCAATATTCAGAATAGCAGAAACACCGTTGTGCTTGCCCAGAATCCAGAATCTGTTTTTATGTTCAAAATCACTGTTGCTGATCAGGTTGTTTTTAAAAAAAGTACTGTCTGATCCAAAAGGAGTGACTTTATCTGCAGGTTCATTGGTTTTTTCGTTGTCGTCAGAAATAAAAGCCTTAAGCGTTGTATTTAAAAAAAATACAAAAATGAATGAAAGTAAATAAGGTTTTAAATTTCGTCCTAACATATACCTGGTTATTATTTGCATTAATAAAACGCAAAAAACATGCCGTAAGTGTAGCGTTTGTTCCTGTAATTTAATGTTATTAAACTGTTAGTCGAATAAAGTCGGTTTAATGTATTGTAAATAAGAAAATTATAAACACTGATATTTGGGCATATTTACAAAAATATCAATCCTTTCAAATAAAACAAAATATTCCTTTCCAAAAAAGGAACTGTAAAAGCCACATTTGGGAAAAACAATGCGTACACTAATTTGAATAAAAACAAAAAAACACCTGAATCACGCCAAATATTAACAATTCATTTGAATATCTGATCCAGATGATATTTTTGATGGCGGACATAGTCTTCGATGATAAATCGGATAGGTACGATTTCAGGATGGACCTTTCCAACATTGCATCGCCGGTCATGCATTTCAGCAGGAAGGTTTTCAACGACTTCAATTAGTTGTTTTTGCAATACTTCCCAAAGCAATAAAACCTGCTCACGACTCTGGAGTTGATAGTTTCCTGCTTTTACCCACAGATCCTGGTCATATATAAACAATGGTGTTTCCTCATATTGTACACGGATGACCCGCTGGATGTTATTAAATGCGCTGTCACACAAATGCCCCAGAATTTCCTTTTTACTCCATTTCTGAAGAGCAGATTTATGATTAAATGTTTCCTCATCTATCTGTCTGATTGTTCCCGGAATGTCCCGGATCAGATCTTTCAGGGCGTTTGTTACGGATATCATAGTTGTTGAATTTGTTTTTTTAATTCTCATCAAGATCCTTAAATACCTGCTCGAGTTCATCTCCGGTAGTCCGGAGTTTTGTTTTGCATGCTTTAATTAGTTTAGCAGCTCTTTTCACAAGTGCAGACAATTCATCCACATCTGATTCTCCTGATTCGATTTTGCTGACTATTTGTTCAATTTCTTCCAATGCTTTTTTATATAGGAATGTATCCTGGTCCATATGCTTATTTATTGTTTTCTATTTGTTTGACCTCACTGTGAATCGTAAAGGTATTACTATGTGTTTTAATGATTGCTCCCGGCTTTACATCTTTGGATCCTGATATCATGAATCCGTTTATTGTGGTTATGGTATAACCTCTTGACAGGATTTTCTCAGGATCAAGAAGTTCAATCTGTTTTGAGAGATGATCCAGATATTGCCTGCTGTCGTTCAGGGTGATATCCGGTAATTTTTTCAGCTCACAGGCAAGGTTTGTTACCTGGAGGTTATGATCCCTGAGGATGCCTGAGGTACTATACTTCAGGGAGGTTTGAAGATCATGAAGTGCCTGCCGGTGTCCGAATAATTTTTCCTTTATCCTTCGTCCGAACTCATTTTGAATTCTTTCAAGCTCATAGGATTTGGTTGATAGATAGTTGTTCCAGTATTCCGATATTATCCGGAAAGAATTGTCTAGGGCTTTTTCAAAGGAATACATCCCTGAGATCAGGAATTCAGCAACGGCAGTAGGTGTTTTAAGATCTGTATGTGCCACCATGTCTGAAATAGTCATGTCACGGTCATGTCCGATCCCGGTGATGACGGGCAGGGGGAATTGTGCGATGTGCCTGCAAAGATCAAAATTGTCGAAGCAGTCGAGATCCGTGCTGGCGCCTCCTCCTCTCACGATGATCAACAGGTCATATTTCTTTTGGCTATCCCGGATCTTTTCCATGGCAGCAATGATGGAGGCTGGTGCTATATCTCCCTGCATAAGTGCATCAAAAAGCTGCATCTCAAAATAGTATCCGTGGGTATTATTCTGTAATTGATCCGAAAAATCACCATAGCCGGCAGCCGTTTTGGAACTTATAATGGCAATTTTCTGTGGGACAGGGGGGAATGGAGTGCGTTTGTTCAGATCCAGAAGTCCTTCATGCCGTAGCTTTCCGATGATTTCTTTTTTCTTTCGTGCTCGTTCACCAAGCGTATAGGTTGGATCGATATCACGTATGTTAAGGCTAAATCCGTATATTTCATGAAACTGGATGGTGGCATTAAAAAGGATTGTCATCCCGGCTTTTAGCGTTGACTGACTTTCTCGCTCAAACCAGGGGATAAGGCTTCTGAAGGTTGTGCTCCATATGGTGCCCCTGGCTTTGGAAATTGTTGTATCTTCTTCTTTCTCAACAAGTTCCAGGTAGCAATGACCTCTTGGATTTACCTTCACCTCACTTATTTCAGCTGTAACCCAATAGGAGGGCTCAAGATTTTCAGCGAGGGTTTTGGCAATTAATTTGTTTAATTCCAAAAGGGACAGATGTTCCATAGGTTTTAGGATAAAGGAAATTCAAAAATATCCAATTCAAATTTGTATACAACTCTTTACTAAATAAATTAGGATCTATTTTTTAAAAAAGGGAATGGTATATAAAAGTGTTGTGCCGATATAACTGTTTGGCTCCGGATCAATATCCTCTCCGGGCAAAGCAACGGGTATGTTCAGATGGTATACAAAGGAAAAGGTGAAGTTTTTAATATAGAGATAAACAGGAAAGGAGATGCTGTAATTCATGAGCCCG
>JBNKDZ010000008.1:0-5940 GCA_050288525.1 Cyclobacteriaceae bacterium | reverse complement strand
AAAGAGCCAGGAAGTTGTAGTTGTCGTAATACGAAACTGTGAGATAGCTGATTATATTGGTATTTGGGAATGAGGCATTATCATATCCGTGGATATTTCCAGTGCCTGTAGTAAACGTCTCAAAGTATGCAAGCATATTTTCCTGCTGATCAACAAGGAGCTGCATAGCTTCACGACTGAGATCACTTGAATAGATTCCGGTGATCACCGGCCTGTTCAGGTAATCGTATTTAGTAAACAACCATTGATTATCTTCCCGCTGGTTACCGTCCTGAGTCATGATAAGGCGGTCCCGGCTATCATATATCATGTAAACCGAATCAGCTCCGGGGACCTTCTTTACGATCATACGCTGCCGTTCATCATACCGGTATACAAACATAAAATCTCCATCAAAATATATGTTCTCCGGATACGGTTTCACACCAAATCCATCTGAGTAGGTGCCCGGTCCAAGCGTTACCGTAACTGATGGCATATAGTAGTAATTTTCATCTGTCGCCAAACTTCCCGGGAAGGTTGTGTTTTCATTTAAAATATTTAATTCTTCCGAAGTAGAAGTTACCGGTTCCATCCGGTGGATTGCTTCCGGAGGGATCACAAACCGCAGATTACCAAACACATCATAAACATAATAGGTGTCATGGGGCTGATTTTCATTGTAAACCCTTTTTAACACTACCCTGCCCTGTTTATCCTTATATTCCCAGACCGTGTTGTCGTTGATATATTCCTGGGTTGATTTCCAGTTCTCATCTTTTATTACACTGACATATAGTTCGCGTTCATCGTAATACTGCTGAGCGGATAATTGAATCCTGTTATCAGGAGTTACTTCCCACATAAGAACTTCTTCCTGGCCATTTGTAGAGTATTTAAATTCCACTGCATTATCATTCATGTTGATACCCAAGGGTTGCCATATTTCCCCGGGAGCTCCCTGTTTAAGAGGGCGGTTTAATGGGCTTGAGTCAAAGAACACCCGGGCATATGGATACTCATCATGGGCTATATCAACCTGACTTTGATAAAATAAATACTGCTGACCTGAATGGTATCGATCTATGCTACTGGTTGAGGCGTTTGCAGGATCCGCCAAAGCATTCACTTTATAAGTCCCCGTATTTTCATCAGAATATGGAAGGTATTCTTTCGATTGCCTTCCCAAACCATCATATTCAATGGGACGTATAAGATCTTTTTTTGTTGGTGAATTTCTCCACACCACCTCCTGTATTGGCCGACCCAAACCATCATAATAGACCCTTGATTCCATCAGATCATCTTCTGACAACAAATCCACATCACTTTCATCCGTAACTCCTTCCGTTAATATATTTCTGGTTAATATGCTATTTACATCTTTAGTGGTACCATATTCAATATTTGAATTACCACTCGTTCCGCTTAAATTATTATGTGCTCTTACCCTGTAGTAGTATGTAGTACCAAGTTTAAGTCCTGTTAATGTTATATATTTTACATATCCTACATTCAGATTGTTGTATCCTTCAACAAAACTTGAAAATGAACTATTGGTCGATACATCAACAAAATAATATTGAGCTCCTGTAGCATGATACCAATTAAGAGTCAATGTGGATTTAGACAAATCAGAATAACCTATTCCTGTTGCCACGGGAGGTGATGGTACCGTTACACAAAGTTGTGCAGAAGAGACACTGCTTATACAACTACCATTAAAATACCGTACCCGATAAAAATAACCCGTCCCTGATTCCAAACCTGTTATGGTATAGCTGGTAACATTTCCCACATCACGATTTTCATACCCGGGCACAAAGCTGTTAAAATAATAATCCTTGGATAGATCCAGATAATACTTTTGCGCCCCGGTAGCAGGTAGCCAGTTGGCGGTTATTTGTGACTCTGTCATATCACTTCCCGGTGAAGAGGTTATATTGCCATTGAAAATAGAAGTTGTACATGTCGCCGTATTAGAATTAGCTCCCGAGCTATTCGCAATATAAGCTCGTACGCGCGCATAATAGGTGGTACCACTAATTAAATTGGAATTAACATTATATGAAGTGACATTGCCGATATTTACATTCTGATAACCTGACACGTAGTTTGTAAAATCAATATCCGTCGCTACATCAAGATAGTAACCTGTTGCGTCCGATACAGGATTCCAGGCAACAACAATCAGGTTACATAGACCATAAACCTGCCTGACATTACTTGGTGCTGGTGGCACATACAGCCCAATCTCTGTATTTAATGAATATGTGGTTGGTATTCCACAATCGAAAGAGACAGATACTGTGGCGGGACCCGTTGCTGTCCAGATGATCGTAATTCTATTCTCAGTTTCTTCCAACACAGTGTAAGGACGCCCGGATATATTCCAATCGACATCGTCGTCACACGTTTCATACAAAAGGTACGTAACCGGATACCCCATTAAAGGACTCTCACTTTCGGTTAGTTGTCCATAAACAGGATTCATTAAAAAAACAAGGACAATTCCTTTGAGATATATTAGTCTGTTAAAAAAATTAATGTTCATCTCTCTATGTATTATTTTTAAATCTTTAAACTCTAATTCATCAACCCAACCCGCACAACCCACGGACTCTTGTAAGGCCGCTCGCCGTCGAGGGTTATGTTGTACAATATCAATACTTTGCCTCTCAGACCTTTCGCTAATCCGAAGGTCTTGCCCAATCCCAGGTTAATTGACTGGGCAGGGATGCTTCCTTTAGTTTCGGTTTCCCGGGACTTGCGGAATATGTTGTCTGCGATGACTTCATATTCTCCGTGTACCAGGAAGGACTTGTATACCGTATATTCGCTGAAACCGCGCAGACCTGTCTTTGAAATACTCGATCGCGTATCCGTTGAATCTGTGTGGCTAAGTTGCCACTTTATGGTTACACCTGCTCCGGCAGTCCATCGTCGGTTCAGTTTGTAGCCGGCGTAGGGATCGATGTCGGCGGTGAACGGGTTTCCAAATTCAAACCGCAGATCGCCTCCGAAGACCAACCGCTTTTTAAAGGGCTGTCCGCTCAGGGAGTTTACTTTATGTGCATCTTCCAGGTCTTTGGAGTCTGCCACGTAGTCGTATTTCTTCTTCAGCTTGTCCAGTTCCTGCATGGCGGCCTGCACCTGCTCGTCCTTGCCTTCGAAAAATTTCATGCCTGTTTGCCGTGCTTTTTGAAGCGGATGGGTGCTTATATCGTTTATATCGAAGTTTTTCAGAGCATCCGGCAGGTCTTTTTTGAAATCCTCTTCGCTGAACATCGCTTGTTCGTCTTTTGACAGATGCCGGTAATATTCCGTGTTTTTCAAGTTGGAAGCGACCAGGTCTTCGCTTTCTTTCCACAGATCGGTGCTGTCGGTTTTTGTTGCCATCCGGCTTAGCGAGTCCTGATATTGAGGCACAACCTTAAATTTGTCCAGTGCCTTACGTACCGGAGCGGTCTGCTTGTTTATCTGATCGTGATAGGCCCTGAACTCCGGATATTGATCTGTTTTTGTCGTTAGCATCTCTCCTATCTGAGCTTTCGTCGGTTTTTTGATCGATCCGGTCTTTTCACTGTATTCATTCAGAAGGGTTCTGGCTTGTTGTTGTCGCAGCGTTAAGGCCCGTACTTCTTCCTGATTGGTAAGTGTATGCTTGATTTCGGAGATCTTTTGTTTCCGGCAGGCAACAGCCAGGCTGTCGGTACTTTTTTTAATCTTTTTCAGTTCTTTTCGGGCGATCTTTGCGCTGTCATGTTCATATTTTTTATACAACCCCTGCAGTTTTTGCGCTTTTTGGATCTGCTGTTCAAGATCAGGCGAAAACTTTCCTGTCACTTTCACCTGGGCATGAGCCATGGAAAAGCCGAATACCAACATCATTGTCAGGATAAGACATTGAGGATTCAGGGCGATATGGTTTTTATGAACGATCAATTATTGGTGTTGAGTTTCTTTTCCAATTGTTCGACTCGCTCGAGTAGTGCTTCGTTTTGTTTGTTTTGTTCGATGATGTAGAGGGTCAGCTCTTCGATCTTTTGAAGAAGTTTAGCATCCATTTCACTGAGATTATAACCGGAATTCTCAATCGAATCAGCTGAAGGAATATTTGGAAGATGTTGATTTTCTTTAATGAATTTCTCCAGTTGCTTTACATCCAATAGGTTATATTCTCCTTCAAATACAAAGTCGGGCCAGTTTTCCTGAGTTGCAACCTTGATTTTCTCACAAAGGATGTCACCTGCTACTGCAAGTTTATATCCGCGGGTGTTGTCTGTTCCGATGCCAATATTTTCTTCATCACAGTAAACCTGATTACAAAGAATCGGTTTCGAATATGTCATATCATTATATAATTGAGAGATTTCTGAAAAAGACAGAACACGATCATATATTTGAATATCATCAATCCTGCCATTAAAAGAATGATGGCCATTAAGAGTATTTCTAACTCCAAAAACTCTTACTTTATCTTCACTAATTGGATTTTCAACCTGAATTGAATTTATTGTATTTAGATCAACATATCCCGTTAGATTCTGTCCATCATATGAAAAAATAACATGATGCCAGTCAACATTATTTGTAAAATCATATTCTACGGTTGGAACATAATACATTGATAAACACCCATTTTTAATGCCTAAAAATTTTGTGAGTGAATCTCCAGACATAATTGTCATAATATTATAATAAGGAGAAGTTTCGGGTATTGGGACAATTGGATTAATCCATGCTGAAACAGTCCATTGATCCAATCCAAATGCATCAAATAAAGTAATATAATCATTTCCATCAAACAAGTAAGCACTATTTGCATTTCCGAAACGGTCTGTGCTTAATGTAGCACCTGTGACATTTCCATCATGTCCATTTCCACTTTCATCATTGGCATTACCATTAAACGGCCAGTACCCCACCAGTCCGTCCGTAACTGGTTGTGCTGAGCATAGTACCGGAATAAAAAATAGTATAAAAAGTATTCGTCTCATTGTATATCGTTATTTGTTAAGGATCAATTCTTTCAGTTCTTTATTTTCCTTTTTCAGTTCGATGATGTAGAGGGTCAGCTCTTCGATCTTTCTTAAAAGCATATCATCCATTTCGCCAAGGCCAACACCATTTTCTTTAAATTCCTGTGCAGAGGGAACATCCGGCAGGTGTTTGTTGTCTTTGATGAACGTTTCGACTTCTTCAATGGACTTGAGTTTGTATTCTGGGCCGAAGACATAGTCGGAATTCGGGGTGGTGCTTACTTTTACTTCAGAAGCTGATATTGTACCGTCAACAGTTAATTTGTAAGCAGGGCTTGTGATGTTTCCAATGCTAACTCTCCCGGATGATCCGTCAAAAAATGCCATAAGAGATCCTTTGCCATTATATATAGAAAAATCCCTGTAAAATTCTTTTTGGGCTCCAATTGGTGATTGCCTCCCATCATAATTAATAGCAATACCACCCTGATTCGAAGCAGATCCCCAGTTATTTACCGTTGATGTCTGGTTGATCATACCCTGTTGGGCATTAAAACGGTTTCCAGCTGCACCAATATCTCCGGCTACTTGTAAGTTGAAATATGGTGAGGTTGTTCCTATCCCGACTTTACCATTACTTTTAATCCACATTAATTCCTGTAAATTTTCAGAACCAGTACATTCTCCGGGAATTAAGTTATTCCTGAAAATAAAGCCGGAAGTAGAGTTAAAAACCATATCTCTGTAAGATATTATGTGATGACAATGATCATTATCTGATGAAATTCCAATTTTCAATCTTGAGGTGCCATTACCTACAATATCAAGATTACCCCTAGGCGTTAAAGTCCCAATCCCAACATTCCCATTAGCAGGAAAAACATTTTGTCCAAAAACTGAAGATGAGACATTTATGAAACCTATAATCAGTAAAAATTTTAAGTATTTCATTCGAATAGAATTTATTAATTAAAAATAT
>JBNKDZ010000007.1:0-31724 GCA_050288525.1 Cyclobacteriaceae bacterium | reverse complement strand
TTAGTTCATATGGTCCAAGTTATTCGAAGCCGCGTCAATTTCAAAGCAAATCAAAAGGTGCTCAGGAGGCTCACGAGGCCATCAGACCCACAAATTTTTCAGATCAGACCGGCAGTGTAAGTGGTAATGAACAACGACTCTATGAATTAATATGGAAAAGGGCAATTGCTTCGCAGATGGCAGAGGCAAGTATTGAACGTACAGTAGCCTCCATCGGGATTTCAACCTCTGATCAGGAACTGGTTGCTCAGGGAGAAGTAATTAAATTTGACGGTTTCCTGAAAGTATATATCGAATCCACGGATGATGAAGAGGGAGGCAACGAAAATAAATCCATGTTACCCCCGCTGAGCATCGGGCAGAAGCTTGATCTGGAGCACATGAAAGCCCGACAGGGATATCAGCGTCCTCCTGCCAGATATACAGAAGCCAGTCTTGTGAAGAAACTTGAGGAAATGGGTATCGGACGTCCATCTACCTATGCTCCTACAATCACCACCATACAAAAACGTGATTATGTAAATAAGGAATCAAAAGAAGGAATTGAAAGAAAATACAAAGAAATAATTCTGAAGGAAGATCAGGTTAATAATGTTGAGAAAACCGAAATAACCGGAACTGAAAAGAACAAGCTCTTTCCGACGAATACTGCCATGATCGTTAATGATTTTCTTGTCGCACAATTTCCAAATATTGTTGACTTTGGCTTTACTGCAAAGGTCGAAAAAGACCTGGACGATATAGCACATGGAAAAAACGACTGGAACAAGATGATCGACAGCTTTTATAAGAAATTCCATCCTCATGTGGAAACTTCCGAAACCATTTCCAAATCAGACATCGGAGCCGTCCGGGAGCTTGGCGTTGATCCTAAAACCGGCAAGAAAGTTTTTGCCCGACTGGCAAGATTTGGTCCTGTTGCTCAGCTTGGTGAACTGGAAGATGAAGAAAAGCCTCAATTCTCAAGTCTTTTAAAGGGACAGCTCATCGAAACAATAACCCTTGAAGAAGCTCTGGAACTCTTTAAATTGCCCCGCACAGTAGGTTCATTTGAAGATATGCCCGTCGAATCCAACATAGGCAGGTTCGGTCCATATATCCGACACAACAACAAATTTTATTCTCTTGGCAAAGAAGATGATCCGTTTACAGTTACCTTAGAACGAGCAATAGAAATAATTGAAGCAAAAAGAGTTGAGGATGCTAACCGAACCATCCGCATTTTTGATGAAGATCCAGAATTTCAGATATTAAAAGGTAAATGGGGCCCTTATCTTAAGGCAGGCAAGAAAAACGTCAAACTGCCAAAAGACAAGAAGCCTGAGGAACTGACCTATCAGGAATGTTTTGAACTGGCACAAAATGCACCTGTGAAAAAACGGGGATTCAGAAAAAAATAATTCCGCCGGGATTACTATTGAAGATCTATGAAAAAGCTGGTTGTTTTATCAGGAGCAGGAATAAGTGCTGAAAGCGGAATCAAAACGTTCAGAGATTCCGGCGGGTTATGGGAAGGACATGATGTAATGGAAGTAGCATCCATACAAGGATGGATCAACAACCCGAAAAATGTTCTTGATTTTTACAATGCACGAAGAAAAAATGCACACCTGGCAAAACCAAATCCAGGACATAAAGCCATAGCAGATCTCGAAAAGCATTTTAAAGTCACTGTAATCACTCAAAATGTAGATAACCTTCATGAGCAAGCAGGGTCGTCGTATGTCCTGCACCTGCATGGAGAACTCACAAAAGCACGAAGCACATCAGATCCGTCTCTGATTTATGAATTACAAAGTGAAGAGCTCAACCTGGGAGACTTATGTGAAAAAGGATCACAGCTAAGACCTCATATCGTTTGGTTTGGTGAGATGGTACCAATGATGGAATATGCTATTCAGGAGACATATGAAGCGGATATCTTTTTAGTTGTGGGAACATCATTACAGGTATATCCGGCAGCAGGATTGCTCGAATACGTAAAGAATACAACTCCCAAATTCATCATTGACCCTAATTTACCCAAGGTATCACCCCGGAATAACACGTTTCTGTTTGAGGAAAATGCCAGTACCGGCGTCCCCAAAGTTAAAGACATACTGATCAATGATTATTTGTAAACGAATATGGATTTAGTATATAGGAGTACCTTTATATACACCTGATTCGGATGCGTGCATCAACCTTCCAGAAAAAGTAAGCCTTAATCCCCAGACACCTTTTATGGATACCTCTGCTCTGTCATTGTTTAATACCCTCAACGTCATATCAGCCGAACTCGCCTGGCTTGTAATAACCGCTTTTAGAGTAACACCTCCTCCTTCTTTCTTTGGTTGTAGTACTTCATAATCGGATATCCTGCCTTCAACCGTTACTCCCCCCATACCATTCCATCCTACCACATTATTAAATGACAATTGAATTATCCCACCTTCATTCTGGACGGATACAAAATTATAAATTGGATTTACATTGAAAAATTTGCCATGCTCGCCATAAACAATATCTGTTTCAAGGGTCCATTTTCTTCCGATAATAAGACTGTTTAAATGCATGATACCGGATGTCTTTACAGAATCTTTATATGCCTTTTTAGCAGACTTCAGCTCTTTTTTTTGCTTTTCTTTAGATTTGTCCTGATCCTGGGCAATTGATTTGATATTCAAAACAATTAATACCATTAACAATAAAAAATACTTCATCTGTTCAATAATTAAATGATTCTCTTTTCAAAAACAATTAATAAATATCATCATTACCCTTGAAATTGTCAATTCGTATTTATTTCAACGCCTGATTTATTGCACCAGTGAATTTTCCGGATAAAAAAAAGCCCTCAGAAATATGAGGGCTTTTATTACTTTTTAGAGCTATATTATTTAATGAATAACAATTCTCTGTATTTTGCCAAAGGCCAGTCTTCATCATCAACATAAAGTTCAAGTTTGTCAACATGATACCGGATGCTGTCAAAATACTTACCTTTAATATTGGTGCAATATTCAATGGCTTTTTCTTTCGCGTCTTCGATTTGATTAACACGCTTGCGTTCTTCGATCATATCAACAACACCATGTTTGATTGCATCAATATGATTTGTGATTTTTTCGATCACTTTAAGAACCGCCTTATTTTCCATTTTTAATCCTGCAAGACCGTTTGCATTTTCTATCAGTTTATTTTGATAAGCAATAGCAGTCGGGATTACATGGTTCAAGGCAAGATCACCCATTACTCTTGATTCAATCTGAACTTTCATCTGATAGTTTTCGTACAGGATCTCGTTACGTGCTTCAAGTTCCATTGCACTAAGAACATTATGCTTTTCGAATAATTTAACAGCTTTATCCGTAACAAATGCGTTTAATGAAACAGGCGTATCTTTAATATTCGGTAATCCACGTTTTTCTGCTTCTTTAACCCATTCTTCTGAATAGTTATCACCTTCGAATCTGATATCTTTTGATTCTTTGATGTATTTTCTTAAGACTTCAACGATAGCCAGACGTTTTTCCTGACCTTTCGCTATTTTGGAATCAACTTCATCTTTGAAAAGTGTCAGTTGATCTGCAACAATGAGGTTAAGGACGGTCATCGGAGCAGCAACGTTTGCCCAACCACCAACAGCTCTGAATTCAAATTTATTACCTGTAAAGGCAAATGGAGAAGTTCTGTTTCGGTCAGTATTGTCAAGGATAATTTCAGGGATCTTATCAATTCCAAGTTTCATGTACATATTATCCCCTTTTTCGATCTTGATGTTACCGTTTTGTTCCAGTTCGTCAAGAACGGCAGTCAACTGAGCACCGATGAATGCAGAGATAATTGCCGGAGGAGCTTCATTTGCACCTAAACGGAAATCATTACCTGCAGATGCGATACTTGCTCTAAGAAGATCGGCATGGAGATGAACTGCTTTCAGTGTGTTAACAAGGAAAACCAGGAAAAGAAGGTTTTCTCTTGCACTGCTTTTTGGCTGGAACAGGTTTATTCCGGTATCAGTGATCAATGACCAGTTGTTGTGTTTACCTGTACCATTTAAACCAGCAAATGGTTTTTCATGGAATAATACCTTAAAATTATGTCTATCGGCAACTTTTGACATGATGTCCATCAACAATTGGTTGTGGTCAGCTGCTACGTTAAGTTCTTCAAATAAAGGAGCAACCTCAAACTGACCGGGAGCCACTTCGTTATGTCTTGTACTTACCGGAATACCTAATTTTAAACATTCGACTTCGAAATCCTGCATATATGCCAAAACCCTGGTATTTATTGTCCCAAAGTAATGATCGTCTAACTGCTGACCTCTTGCCGGGTTATGACCAAATACAGTTCTACCTGCCATTACAAGGTCCGGACGGGCATAAAATAATGCTTTATCAACAAGGAAATACTCCTGTTCGCATCCCAATGACGCAGAAACACTGCTGATATTTCTGTCAAAATATTTACATACAGCTGTTGCAGCTTTATCAACAGTTGCGATAGCTTTTAATAAAGGTGCTTTATAGTCAAGTGCCTCTCCTGTATATGAAACAAATACTGTAGGTATGCAAAGTGTTGTTCCCCAAAGGAAAATTGGTGAACTGGGATCCCATGCAGTATACCCTCTGGCTTCAAATGTACTTCTTATACCTCCACTTGGGAATGAAGAAGCATCCGGTTCTTGTTGAACAAGAGCAGAAGCTTTGAATTTCTCGATTTCTGAAGAAGCATCAAAAAACGAATCATGTTTTTCAGCTGTTGCTCCGGTTAATGGCTGGAACCAGTGTGTGTAATGCGTAGCTCCTTTGTCAATAGCCCAGGTTTTTACTGCTGCTGCAACCGCATCAGCTGTATCACCATCAATTTTCTTTCCATTCTGGATGTAATACTTCATTTTTTTGTATACATCAGGAGAAAGTGTCGATTCCATTTTTGCCAGGTCATAGCAGGAATCTTTATAGAAATCCGATACTTTGTTTGAAGGGGCCTTTACAAACAGCGGCTGCCTCTTTGTAGCCTCCTCCAGTGCTTTGAAACGTAAATATGCCATAATAAAATTTTATTGATTTTTAATTAAATTCTTTAAAAATGCAAAATATCGCGCAGTTGCTTTATAATCGATGCAAAAATAACACATTTTACAAATTATCAACCTTTTTCAGTGCTTTTTTTTGTTAATAATATGTCGATTTGCATTTTTTTTATCAAAAAGACACAAAAAAGACCCGAACAAGGCCCGGGTCTTTCATTTATGAATAGTCAGCTTAAAGTGATAAACCAAATACGATGAATAATTGTTCCTGATTTGGGTTCAGAATTACATTTCCGAATACAGGAAGCGAGAAACTATCTGAGATTTTGATATCTTTTGAAGCACCGATACCGATATTTACAATTTCGAAGCTGTCATAGGTAGAATACCATCCGTTACCACCTCCGATAAATACATTTGCAGGACCAAAGTCATAACCAGCTTCAACATAAACATCATCACCTTCTCCTGAAGCTCCTTCGTTAACGATATAACCGGTTGTCAATGAAAATCCTCCGGATTCAAAACCAGCAGTAAGTTCATATGCATGATTTGATGCATCAAAGAATTTATATGTATCTCCTGCATCATATGGGAAATAATAATCATTTACTCCCAGGCTTAATCCGAAATCAAAAGTATATGAGATATACAAATCCATTTCAGTACCTTCTGCCATAGAGGTATTCACGGAACCCCATCCTCCGATAGCCAGACCTCCCGAACTAAATTCAACTCCCGGCTGAACAGCAGGACCTAATCCAAACTTTGAACCTCTCCACACATAGCTACTGACGATGTCAGCGCTTACTGAGAACGGTGATTCTTCTTCTACTACTTCGGTAGTTTCTTCCTGTGCGCTAACCGTCAACACCATTAAAAGCAATCCTGCTAAAAGTAAGTTTAATTTTTTCATTGTTTTATGATTTTATTTGTTAGTAATGTTTAATATTTTTTGTCGATCCAAGAAGAGGGTCAGGGCAAAACCCTTAATACGCCCCGACCACTTCTCATCCTGACATGTTTTCGAAATTTATACAGTTTTAACAAAAGTCGTATACTATTCTACAATTATGGTATAACCCCTGATACCATGCTCGTGGCTGTCAAGGCCTTCAAGTTCATGTTCTTTCGAAACCCTGATACCGATGGTTTTCTTAAGAATAAAGAATATAATAAGTGAGAAGGTAAACACGAATCCTCCGATTGACAAGACACCGATTAATTGGTTGATGAACTGATCGAAGCCTGCTTTCGAACCAAGAATACCAACAAACAGTGTCCCCAGGATACCACAGGTAAGGTGTACGGAAACCGCACCAACCACATCATCAAGTTTAAGCTTATCAAGACCGATTGCTGAGAACACAACTACAACACCACATACCAAACCTATAACAATAGCTTCATAAGGACTCATAAGATCTGCTCCGGCAGTTATACCTACCAATCCGGCGAGAATACCGTTTAATACCATGCCTAAATCGAGTCTTTTAAAGGCAAGATAACCACCCAGGAATCCACCCAGACCGCCTGTAGCAGCTGCTAATGTTGTTGTTACACAAACAAGAGATATCAATTCAGGATCTGCCGATAATACGGATCCCCCGTTAAATCCGTACCAGCCGAACCACAGAAGAAATACACCAATTACTGCAAGTCCGATGTTTGAACCCGGCTTATCAATTACTTTTCCGTTTTCATATTTTCCAAGACGAGAACCTATCATTATGATACCTGCAAGTGCTCCCCATCCACCTACTGAGTGTACAATGGTTGAACCTGCAAAATCATAGAATCCCATTTGATCGAGGAATCCACCTCCCCATTTCCAGCTACCGATGATCGGATAGATCAGACCTACGAAAGGAACGGTAAACAGAAAGTATGCACTGATCTTGATCCGTTCTGCCACAGCACCGGATACGATAGTTGCACAAGTTGCAGCAAATACCGCCTGGAACAAATAATCAGTCCAGAAAGTATACGCACCGTCTGCATAAGTAAAAGGATCATATCCTTCTGGCGGAACCAACCCAAATCCCAGCTTCAAAAAGCCATTAAATTCACCGGGATACATGATTGCGAAGCCAAACAATGCATAAGAAACTACACCAATAAGCGTGTCAACGGTATTTTTAAACAATATATTAACCGTGTTTTTAGATTGTCCAAACCCGGCTTCAACAGTCGCAAAACCAAGAGACATTATAAATACTAAAAATGCACTTATCAGCATCCAAACGTTATTGGTTGCAAAAAGCGCGTTTGCTGCAGCATCTGCTGCTGCCGCTGCATCAGCAGCTGCATCTAAAAGGTTAATATCCGCCAGGGATACTAAACTCTTTGCCCCGGCCAACATTTCCGGATCCGAGAACAACGTGGTAATCAATTTTTCCATAGTTAAATAATTGTTAATTAAGAATATTTATAAATTATTATTCTATTTTTATAACATGGTTTTTTGATACTTTTAAAAACTATTATCACTCTATCAACTCAACCATTCAATAATATTATCATTAGCATATCTGTAAATCAACCTTGTTAACAATAATATCCATCACAAAATTATGTCTAAAATTCATAATTCAAAAATATTCAATAATAAATACATTCTATGCACTTTTTTCAATTTATAAGGGCTTTTAATTATTATTTTTATATTTAAATAGGGCTTCCATTAAATTTTTATTAATAAAATAATGCGATCAATTGAAATTTTTAATCGTCTTTTATTGTATTTTACAGTGTTTATATATTATTTTATTATGTTTTGCATTGTTGAATTGCCATTTTTTTGTTTGAATAACTCTTTTAGGGTTCTTTTACACCCTTTAAATTATTGTTTTATGTTTTTCAATTTCTTCATTGTTCCATTACAATCTTTACAATTCATTTTTTAAGGTTTTTATTACTTTTTAGGGTATTTATTAATCCTATACATATTTTTATGGTTCTCTTTGCAAACCACACATTCTTAAGTGTATTATTATTGTTTTTTACTTCCTTTTATAACTTTTTTATTAATAAATAGCAGATCATTTAACGTGTCCAATGGTAGTTATACACATCAACTTCCACATTGACGACAGACAGATCCTTTACCTCAGGCTGAGGGAATCAAAAAAAAATTAGCAAAGTGCAATTTTGCAGATCATCATACCGGCAGTCGTATAATTTAAAAAACAATAAATATGACTTTTTAGATAAAAAAAATTTTTAAGAAATTTTTTAAAAAAGATTTGTTACATTTAAATAATTAAAGATATCTATACTTAAAGGTGTCTATTTATCTTTAATAAATACTTCTTTAAATTCTTAAATACCAACAAACCACATTATCAAGAATTTAAAATAAATCTTTAAAAAGTACAAATGGATTTGATAATGAAGTATATTGACATTATTCATACCTGTGAAGATCTGTTTTCTGAATGGCTAATAAAGCGTCTAAAACTAATTGGACGTGAAGTCAGCAGGGATCTGGCATTTTCAGATATCCTTTCTATATATGAAAACGAATTATCTATTGACCAGCAGCATATAAAGCCTCTGATGAAATGGAACGAACACAAGACCAAATGTTATAGTTACACCACTGATAAAATGAACGGGAACTCAAAAAACATTCAGGACTTTATGGAAAAGACTGCTTTCGATGGTCAGGTTTTATGGTTAACGTTACAGGAAAATTAAAATTCAGATTATTTATATCTTTATTCTTCGCTTTCTTTCATTAAACCGTTAAAGGCTTTAAGGCATCTATTGATCTTCAGATTTGCATTTTTTTCATATTTCCCATAGCACATTTTACATACAAATGTTTTTTTGTTTGAGTTAAATTAATGAAATTAAGTCATAAATACGAAGATTACGTTAAGCATCTGTTTTTTTAGGATACTTTTTTTATGGCATTAATAAGGTAAAATTCCAATTTCTATCGCATGAAATTCTTTAATTTTCTCATAACATTCTCTGTGGCGTGTCTTATACTTTACTATTTCGGTAAAAAGACCGGCCCGCTTCCTCCTCCCGGTAAATTCCTCGATCCGTTTCACGGATTCTGGCAAAATGCTGAAAAAGATCCGATCAATGCACCCGAAACACTTGTCATGCAGGACATACTTGAGGATGTCGAAATTGTATATGATAACAATCTCATTCCACACATATTTGCCCGGAATGAAAAGGACCTGTATATGACCATGGGTTATGTAACTGCTTTCCATCGATTATGGCAAATGGAATTTCAAACGGCATATGCCGGTGGCCGGCTGAGTGAATTTCTGGGTGAAGCCACACTGGATATTGACAGGCTCAAACGAAGACAGGGATTAAATAAAAGTGCCAGAAAATGCTTAAAAGGCTTTAAAGAAAACCCGGAAATAAATGCCGTACTTGAGGCATACACAAAGGGAGTTAACTACTACATTCATTCCCTTGAATACAGAGACTATCCGTTTGAATACAAACTGTTCGACTATTCACCGGAAACATGGACTGAATTCAAGATCGCTTTACTGCTAAAGTATATGTCAGCTGTTCTGACGTTTTCGGAAACGGATATTGAAAACACAAATGCCCTGGCAAAATTCGGAAAAAAAGATTTCGACCTCTTATTCCCGGAATTCCTTCCGGGTACAGAACCTGTTATTCCATTAAACACCCCATGGGACATTATTCCGGTACAAATCCCGGCTGTTCCGGCGACAACTGATTCAATAACAGCCCTCGCTTTACATAAAACAGATTTTCCGGATGGAGTAGGAAGCAACAACTGGGCAGTATCCGGCAAAAAAACCAAAAACGGTTATCCGATCCTGGCTAATGATATGCACCTTGCCTTAAACCTGCCATCTATCTGGTTTCAGATCCAGCTGAATGCTCCGGGAATCAACACTATGGGGTACAGCTTGCCTGGTGCACCAGCAATCATTGCTGGTTTTAACGATTCAGTTGCGTGGGGAAATACCAATGCCTACCGTGATCTGGTCGACTGGTATACCATTCAATTCAGAGATGCTGACAAAAATGAATACCTGTATGACGGTAAATGGCTCCGTACAGAAAAAGTACTAGAAGAAATCAGGGTCAGGGATCAGGAGACATATTATGATACCGTTACTTACACCCATCTCGGACCTGTGGTTTACGAAGATATTTTTGGTCTTGACAGCTCGAGGATTGATCTTGCCATGAAATGGCTGGGGCATGATACGTCTCTCGAACCCCTCACCTACCTGAAAATGCACAAAGCAAAAAATTACAACGATTTTGAAGAGGCCTATATTTATTTCAGTTCGCCACCTCAGAACGTCGTTTTTGCCAGTACGCAAGGAGACATTGCCATGCATATCAATGGCAACTTTCCATTAAAATATCCGTCACAGGGCAAATTTTTGCTTGATGGCACAAAAAGTGCAACCGATTGGCATGGATACATCCCCAAAGCCCATAATCCAAAGCTTCACAATCCTGAACAGGAATATGTCAGTTCTGCTAACCAGCACCCTGTCGGTCCGGATTATCCGTACTACACCTATTGCTCCTATTTTGAGTATGCAAGAAACAGAAGGATTAATGAAATGCTGGTATATATGAAAGCTATTACCCCGCAGGATATGATCAACATGCAAATGGACAATCTAAACGTTCAGGCAAGAGACATCCTTCCGTTGATGCTTGACAGTCTGAAAACCAGAAATCCAGTTGAAGGGCAAAATATCATCGACATTTTATCTGCCTGGGATTTCCGGTATGAAGCAGACTATAAAGCCCCATCATACTTTGAGGTCTGGTGGAATAATCTCACTGGGATGATATGGGATGAATTCGACGATCCGAGGGCAGACCTACCCTATCCTGTTGATTACAATACGATCTACCTCATGAAAACCCAACCCGGAAATGTGTATTTTGACATATCCGGCACAGAAAAAAAAGAGACCTTAACAGACCTGATCTACGCTTCGTTCCTTAGCACAGTGGATAATATTTCTTCATGGGAAGCGGAAAACGGGGAAGAAATAATATGGAAAAAATATCGCCCGACAGAGATACATCATATTATACCACAATTAAGAACATTTGGAAGAAAAAACCTCTCAATTGGCGGATACAACAGGACGATAAATGCTGTAACGAAGACACATGGTCCTTCCCAAAGACTTGTGGTTGAACTGGGTCCTGAAGTGAAAGCATGGTCAAATATGGCAGGGGGACAATCCGGGAATCCGGGGAATCGGCATTATGATTTCTTTGTTGATTCGTGGACAAAAGGCATTTATCATGAATTGTTATTCATGAAAGAAAAAACCGACAACCGGAATAAAATCATATTTCACCAAAAAATAGTAAATCCCGACAAATGAAAACAATCATACGAATTCTGTTGATAGGAGCTATTTCCTGGTTTGTACAACAATATTTTTTGTATTGGTCAGCTGCTGCAACTGCATTTTTACTTCTGGTTATTATTCCTTCAAAATCTTCGCTAAATGCCTTTATATGTGGATTTCTGGGAATTGGTTTGTTATGGACAATTGTTGCCTGGCGTATTGATCATCAGACAGGATCTGTGCTTACTGAGCGGGTTGCAGGAATGTTCCATCTGACCCGACCGGTGTATCTTGTTTTAATTACGGGTCTGACCGGGGGCATTTTAGGAGGTTTTGCTGCTCTTGCCGGACATAAATTCAGGGTTTTATTCAAAAAAAAATCTACCGGCTATTATCGATAGTCCCTATAAAACCCTAATTTGTCACACTAAAATGGTAGCATTCAAACTATCAAACGAACAAAAGTTGGCTCATGGTACTTAATTATATCTGGATAGGTTTTTTTATTATCGCCTTTGTTGCATCCCTGATAAAACTCATTTTTTTTGGTGATTCTGAGATATTTACCAAATTATTCAATGCCACAATCGACAATTCCAAATTAGGGTTTGAGATATCCCTCTGGCTCACAGGAGTGCTGGCATTCTGGCTTGGTATGGTCCGGATCGGAGAAAAAGGTGGAATGGTGAATATTATGTACCGTGTTGTGGGTCCATTCTTCCGAAAACTGTTTCCTGAAATACCGAAAGGACATCCGGTTCTGGGCCCCTTGTTGTTAAACCTTTCTGCTAATATGTTAAACCTTGACAATGCGGCTACTCCGATGGGACTTAAAGCAATGGAAGGCTTGCAGGAAATAAATCCACACAAGGATAAAGCGTCGAATGCTCAGATCATGTTTTTGGTACTGAATACCTCCAGTCTTACGATCTTCCCGATCAATATCATGGTTTACAGGGCGCAACTGGGAGCTGCGGATCCGGCAGACATCTTTCTTCCCATCCTTCTGGCTACCTTTTGCTCAACAATAGCCGGCCTTGTTGCCGTAAGCTTTTATCAAAAGATTAATCTTTTTGACAAAACCATCCTGATGTATCTGGGAGGAATTGTATTAATACTCACAGGAAGCATCTATTATCTCAGCTTCCTTGATTCTGAACACATCCAGAAAATATCGGCACTAACCAGTCATTTATTGTTGTTTTCGCTTATGATCGGGATGATATTTCTGGGTATCCGAAAAAAGATCAACATCTATGAAACCTTTATTGAAGGTGCAAAAGAAGGGTTTGGGATAGCCATAAAAATCATTCCTTATCTGGTGGCGATGCTCGCCGGAATAGGCGTTTTCCGGGCTTCCGGAGCGATGGATATCCTTATCGGGGGCATATCATATGTATTTGAATATATGGGAATTAATACGGATTTTGTTCCGGCTTTACCAACCGCCCTGGTAAGACCCCTGACAGGCAGTGGAGCACGTGCTATGATGATTGAAACCATGAGCATATATGGTGCTGACTCTTTCCCGGGCCGTGTAGCAAGTGTATTGCAAGGATCTACCGAAACGACCTTTTATGTTATTGCACTATACTTTGGAGCAGTAAGCATCAGGAACACACGATATGCTGTAGTGTGCGGACTTATCGCTGATGGAGCAGGAATACTTGCCGCCATTCTTATGAGCTATCTGTTTTTTCATTGACAAATTGTCGTTATAAACATCTTTTTTTTATTATGTCATTTCTTTTAAGGATTTCATTGTATTTTGTTAGAAAAAGATTTTATTATTGTATATACTGTTAATGGAAAAAATGCACTTCAGTTTAATTTGGAAATGAAGAAAGACAAACAGCAAGAAAAGGTATACGATCTGGCCAAAAATCACTTCCTTGGAGATTTCCCCGCCAGCCTTCCAATTGAAAAAGCCTATTTACATATCGGTATATACATGGGATGGGTCATCAACAACGATCTGTATTCTGAATATTTTGAGGATGAAGCCTCAACAGAGATATACAGGTTTAAAAGACGGGACATCGGATGTATTATTTTAGCAGAAATTTGGGATGGAGCGTTAAACAATGAGTTATTTAGCCAAATAGGCAACATGTTCACATACTATTATTACGCAGGAGGATTATACAAACAAGACTACATGGACCTCCTCGTGAAATCGCATCCAACCATCTACCATGTTGATGATACCTGGGAAAATTTCGAAAAAATTTCCGTAAGGATCACCAACAGATTTAATGAATGGAAAAAACTCACCAATAACTGATCAGATTTCTGTTTAATAGGATTTTTCAATCGTTGTTAGCTCAAACAACGAAATCATTAGCCAATAAAAAAGGAGCATGAATTTCATACCCCTTTTACAATATTTGTGTGTCCCTATAGAGGATCAGTCTTTAAATCCGGGGAAAGAGAAAAATTAATTTTCCCACTAAAGAAATAAACGTATGGCAAAGAGCACAGCGCAAAGCGTTTGATTTCCAGGATATTCATGTATATTCTGATTGAAAAAAGGTATGTTAAGCATGAAATTCAGCGTATGAACTATTAATTTATCCTGTTTCAGTTTATCAAATCCATCTTTTATTCCTCCTCTAATACCGATTGATCCTATACAGTTATTTAAATTTCCTTTTCAATTGAGCCAACATATCCTCCATACTTCCGGAGGAGTTGCTTTTTTCCTGTTTTTTTGAAAAGCTTTTTCCTGTTTTTTCAGAAAACGGATCTTTACGCATGGAAAGAGATATCCTTTTTCGTTCCACCTCCACACCAATTACAGTAACTTTCACCTGTTGCTGTACCCTGACGATATCAGCCGGGTTTTCAATGTATTTATCTGCAAGGTGGCTTTTATGGATCAAACCATCCTGATGTACTCCAAGGTCAACGAAAACGCCAAAATTGGTGATATTTGTAACAATCCCATTAAGTTCCATCCCCACCTTCAGATCCTTGATATCGTGCACATTTTCATCAAATTCAAATACCTCAAAACGCTCTCTCGGATCTCTTCCCGGTTTTTCCAGTTCAGCAAGAATATCTTTCAGCGTTGGCAATCCTATTGTATTGCTGATATATTTTTCCGGGATTATCTTCTTACGAATGGCATCGTTTTTAATCAGATCATCCAGGGAAGCATTTGTATCTTTCGCCATCTTTTCAACAATATGATAACTTTCCGGATGCACAGAACTTGAATCAAGGGGATTTTTCGCACCGCGGATCCTCAAAAAACCCGCAGCCTGCTCAAATACTTTGTCTCCCAAGCGGGGAACCTTCTTCAACTCTTCGCGTGTATGAAACGGACCATTTTCATCCCTGTAGCTTATTATATTCTTTGCCAGCACAGGACCTAGGCCCGACACATACGACAGCAATTCTTTACTTGCGGTATTTACCTCCACACCAACAGCATTCACACAACTCATCACTGTGTCGTCCAGACTGTTTTTAAGGGCTGACTGGTCAACATCGTGCTGATACTGACCTACACCAATCGATTTCGGATCAATTTTAACGAGTTCTGCCAGAGGGTCCATCAACCTGCGTCCTATTGAGACAGCGCCTCTAACCGTAACATCATAATCGGGGAACTCATCCCTTGCTGTTTCTGAGGCTGAATAAATAGATGCTCCGCTTTCATTAACCATGATCACAAGTATATCGTTTGGCAATCCTAATGATTTAACGAAAGACTCTGTTTCTCTTGAAGCCGTTCCGTTCCCTATTGCAACAGCTTCAATCTTATGTTTTTTAATTAATTCATTTATCGTTCGTGAAGAGCCGATAACATCTCGTTGCGGATCATGCGGAAATATCGCATCATTGTGGATCAATTTTCCCTGTTTATCCAGACAAACCACTTTACATCCTGTCCGGAACCCCGGATCAATAGCAAGAACATTTTTGGAGCCCAGGGGTGATGCCAGTAAAAGTTGGCGGAGGTTTTCTTTAAAGACATTTATTGCTTCAGTATCTGCTTTTTTCTTGGTTTCCAGACGTATTTCTGTTTCTATTGAAGGTTTCAGCAGACGTTTATAGCTGTCTTTTATAGCAATCTGCACCTGTTGCCCACAATCGTTCAACGACTTCAGATATTCGTTTTCGATGATACTTACAGCTTTTTCTTCTTCCGGAGCGATATCCAAACTTAAAAACATCTCCTTTTCTCCCCTTCTCATGGCCAGCAATCTATGTGAAGCCACTTTCTGAACGGGCTCGGACCAGTCAAAATAATCCTTATATTTTACAGCAGCCTCTTCCTTCCCTTTTATGACTTTAGATGATATAATGCCATGATCCATAAAACATTTCCTGATAGAGGCGCGTATTTGTGCATCTTCATTGATGATCTCTGCAATTATATCCCTTGCCCCCTGCAGTGCTTCCTCAACCGAATTCACTTCCTTCTCACTGTCGATATATGTATTTGCTTCATCTTCCGGTACGATATTCGACTGTTTTAAGATCAGCAACGCAAGAGGTTCCAGACCTTTTTCGCGTGCCACTGAAGCTCTTGTTTTTCGTTTTGGCTTATATGGAAGATACAGGTCCTCTAATGACGACATCGTTTCAACCTCATTAATTTTCTTTTCCAGCTCAGGAGTCAGCTTTCCTTGTTCACTAATAGATTTAAGGATAGCGTCCCTGCGTTTATCCAGATCGCGAAGCTGGACGATCCTGTCGCGTATTGTGGTGATCTGTACTTCATCAAGACTACCAGTTGCTTCCTTTCGATACCGTGAAATAAAAGGTATTGTCGAACCTTCATCAATTAATTTAATCACCGCTTCAACCTGCCATTCTTTTACTCCTAATGTAACGGCGATTACATTTGAATACTTTTTATCCATATATATTTGTAGCAATCGTTTTATAAAATGATTTTGGCAAAAATAATGTTTTGATTTACATATAAAGATAAAATGAAAAAGAAAAAATCAACAAAAAGAGAAGTGACTGAATGGGTGGTATTTATTGGGATAATTGCCATTTTATACCTTACAGGACTGCATACCCCTGTCATGGGCTTTATTCAGGGTTTGGTTCTGAAAACAGGTGTTATACAACCTGGTATTGAAGAAAATCCGACAGAAAATGCTGATTACAACTTTTTATTAACCGATCGGAATGGCGATCAGGTATCTTTTAACTCCTTCCGGGATAAGGTGGTTTTCCTGAATTTCTGGGCTACATGGTGCCCTCCCTGTATTGCAGAAATGCCCGACATAAACAATTTGTACCAGGAGGTGGATAATAGCAAAATTGTATTTGTTATGATCTCCCTTGATAAAAGTTTTGAGACTGCCAAAGCATTTGTTGATAAAAAAGGATATGATTTCCCTATTTACACACTAAGGAGCAGTCTGCCTGAAGTTTTTTCACGATCTGCCATACCCACTACATTTGTGGTATCACCTGAAGGAAAAATTGTCGTGGAAAAACAGGGTATGGCAAAATACAATACTGAAAAATTCAAGCGATTTTTGAAGGAAATGGCGGAATAAAAGAATCAATTTTTAAATCTGAGGTGTAGAAATAAATCGTTTCGGATCAGTCAGTAAATCAGGGCAGAAAAATAAATTATTCAACAAAAGAGAATAAACGTATAGCAAAGGGCAAAGGGAACAGCGTTTTGTTGAGAATTTCCTGACAGCGTCCATAGACCTGTCAGGTTGATTGTGTGGACATAATAAGGATATGTAACGGAGGCAATTCAGAGACGTATAATTGATTTCTTCCTTTTCAAATTTTCAAAATCCTATGTCTTTTTTACTCTACATCCCAGAAATTATCATTGATCCATCGTTTCTCCAAATAAAATATATGCAGAACAAAGCGTTTTGTCCCCTGCCAGGAACAATCTGAAATAAAAAGGGCTTCAGTGAAATCACCAAAACCCCTTTCAAATTATTGACAGCCTTGTGTTTTATAAGAGTTAAACTACCTAAGTACAATAATTGTTTATCAGGGGATAATTGAAAATTGGTTGGGGATTATTTAAATCGCAGTAATATTTCAATACAGGCCCTGGCGTTATGATAAGGACACTTCCAGGGTCCGACTTTATCTTCAGATGTTTTGGGGATACCAGATTTTGAAACCTTTCCGTACCATTCACCATGATCTTTGTCTGTTATTTTATTCCGGATAAAATTCCAGGTTTTCACAAACTGCTCCCGATATCTGATATCTCCTGAATTTTGGTATGCATTATAAAAACCCACCATAGCTTCTGCCTGAGGCCACCAATGCTTATCATCGTCAAGTATTTTCCCTTCAATACCTTCGTAAAATAATCCGCCATCTTCATCTACCCCTTCGTCAAGGGTTACTGAGGCAATTTTTACAGCCAGATTCTTTGTTGTCTGAATTAAGCTTTCGTCTCCCAGCACTTCGGCAGCTTCCTGCATCAGCCAGCCCGCTTCGATATCATGACCAAATGAAACCTCCCGGGATTTAAGTGTCCAGTCCTCGTTAAAAAACAAGTTCAGATGAACCGTCGATCTATTCACAATTACATTAAGGAATATATTCAGAAGGTTTTTAAGCTGATCATACAGACCTTTGTCCTTCCAAACCCTGTAGAAATTTGTATATGCTTCCAGTACATGTAAATGCGTATTCATGGTCTTTTTCTCGTTGGCATCCTTATCGCTAAGTCGTACGTCTTCCAATAACTGCCATTCCCTGTTATACGCCTCAAAATATCCGTTTTGCTCCTTATCAAACGTATGTTCCTCCAGCAACTTATACAGATTAACAGCCTCACTTAACGCTTCCGGAACCTTAAAAGCCCGATAAAACTCTGTAAGGGCATATATAGCAAATCCCTGTGCATAAACCTGCTTCTTCGTCTCAAGCGGATTCCCTTCATAGTCAAGCATCCAATACACTCCGCCATATTCCTTATCAAAAAATTTTGAAAAATATTCATAGGCCCTGTGAGCCATCACCTTATAATCTGGTTCCGGGTTAAGACGGAATGCTGCCGAAAAAGTCCACAAAATCCGGGCATTCAACACGGCACCTTTGGGTTCGTTTTGTACAGACTTTCCAAAATGATCGATCCTTCCAAGAAATCCACCGAATTGTTTATCAGGGGTATGTTCTGTCCAATACGATAAAATATTGTTATACAGTTCCTCTTCCAGTTGTTGTTTTAATATTTCTTTATCCTTTTCAAAAACCATATTTCATAAACGCTTGCCAGTCTGAAATATAAATGTTTTTAATTATTTATTATCAAAAACAATATCAGACATACGATAAATACCAGCACCACAATCTCAAGTATCCGAATGATCAGTAATCTTTTGTATATTTTCTTTTCTTTTCTGAACAAATTCATTCAAATCTCTTATCTGTACAACCTGAAATCGTATATTTTGTCTACTTTCGATTACGGGTTTTATTAACTCAAAAGTACAAAACAATTCAGGTTTTCATGGATAGACATTTGTATCAAATTGAGGAGGGATTATGCCCGAAAAGCAAAAAAAGGACAAGGTGCAGGGAGTATCGATTTTTTGCAGCGTTTTGTACTGAGGGTAAAGGTTTTATTCAGGGATGATTTTTTTTAATCCCACTTAAACGCACAACATTTACTTGTCAATGAGGTCCTTATGAAACTGAGAAGGCGTTTTTCCGAATTCCTCTTTAAAACATTTTCTGAAATACTGAAGATCAATAAATCCCACCATATAGGTAATCTCAGCAATAGTATATCGTTCTTTTTCTATAAGCTGAGCGGCGCGCTTTATACGGATATTCCGTATAAACTCCAGGGGTGATTTACCTGTGATCGCCATTAGTTTTCTATATAGTTGCATCCTGCTCATACCCATTTCTTTACAAAAATGATCAACTGTAAATCCTGACTCCCCTAGATTCTGCTCTACACACTTTATGGCATCATTCAGAAAAACCTCATCTTTACTTTTAAGATTTATTTCTGAAGGCTCTATGCTGAACTTTTTATTATATTTCCCGATTATGGATTGTCTTACATCGATAAGATTTTTTATTCGTATCAACAGATGTTCAGGGTAAAAAGGCTTGGGTATATACGAATCGGCGCCTGATTTCAGGCCTTCGATTTTATGCTCGATGGTTGATCTGGCGGTTAGCAAAATCACAGGGATATGGCATGTAGCTTTGTTTTCCTTGATTTTTTCACAAAGGACCAATCCATTAATCCCGGGCATCATTATATCACTAACAATCACATCCGGCACAATTTCTATCGCTTTGTTAAACCCGTCGAGCCCGTTTGCGGAAGTAACGACCTTATATGTAGATGACAATATATGATGTATATAGTCACAGACTTCTTCATTATCTTCAATGACTAATACAACATGTTTTTTCTTCCTTTTTACCGATTCATTATCAATATCGGTAAAATCTATTTTGATTTCTTTCTCAATCTCATTGGGAGCACTGGGTTCATTCGTTTCTTCAACAAGAAATGGCTTGTAGTATTCAGTGCTTATGGGGATCCTTACTATAAAAGTGCTTCCAAAACCAGCTTTTGACGACAAAACAATTTGTCCGAAATGCAATTCGGCAAGTTCTTTTACCAAAGCGAGTCCGATCCCCCAACCCGGTTTTCCTATTTTGTCCACCTTATAAAACCGTTTAAAGATTAGTCGGGCTTCTGCTTCTGAGATCCCCTCTCCACTATCATTTACGGCTATTTCGAGACAGTCATGGTGTAATTCGTCTCTGAATAGAGCATCATGAACCTTTGTTATTTCATTGTCTTCCGAAAATCCGACATGTATGGAGCCTCCCTTGTTGGTGTGTTTAAATGCATTCGTCAGCAGGTTTAACAAGATCTTTTCAATAATTCCTTTATCAAAATAATACCTGTCATCATTTTCTGCACTAAAGCTGAACTGTATTTGCTTTTCTTCAGCGATGAAATTAAAATCATCACATAATTGCCGGATGAAATTTTTTAGATCCCCTTCAACAATTTTCAATTTCATCTGCCCCGAATCAAGTTTCTGAAAATCAAGAAGTTGATCAACCAATCGCAATAATCGTTGGGTATTGCGCTTGATCAGGTTCAGATTCAAATGCTCTTCTTTGGAATTGCCTCGTTGCAAAAGGCTGTTTACCGGCCCGAGAATAAGGGTGAGTGGTGTCCTGAATTCATGGGAAATATTGGTAAAAAAATTGGTTTTGATCTGGTTTAATTCTTCGGATTTTTCACGCTTGTATCTTTCCATTTTCAACCGGTTATTCAGACGTGATCGTGTCAGCGCCAGCCGGTTTGAAATAAACAAGAGCAATAAAATCAACAGCGCATATGATAAATAAGCAAATTTAGTTTTCCATACCGGAGGGTGTATTACGATGTCTACAGCAACAGAATCCGACCATAGGCCATCATTATTTGAAGATTTAACAAAAAAAGTATATTCACCATGATCTATATTGGTATAGGTCGCTATACGTTGTCGGGAATTTGTATAGATCCAGCCCTCATCCAATCCGGACAGCATATAAGCATATTTATTTTTCTTTGTATTGGCATAATGCAGGGAAGTAAATTCAAAAGAAAATGAATTTTCGTTATAAGCAAGTTCCAGCTTATCCGTATAGGTTATGGATTTTTTAAGTACATTCTTTTTCGAAGGATTATCGTCCAACATTACTTCACGGTTGAATAATAAAAACCGTGTTATAGCTACCTGGGATGTTATCCTATTATCTCTGATGCTATCTGGGTAAAAATAAGTAAAACCATCAACACCACCGAAGTATAACCTTCCTTTATAATCCTTTAACGAAGAACTGTTGTTAAAGTAATTGTGCTGAAGTCCGTCTTCATAATCGTAATTCTTAAAAGCCGGCGTTGCATTTTCATTTGAAAATTCCATACGGTATAAGCCGGAATGCGAGCTCAACCATAAATTACCTGCATTATCTTCCTGAATCGCCTGAACAACTTCAGTATTTTGTGAGCCATTCAGATAAAAATGTGCGAATTTCTCCAGCTTACGGTCAAGTTTGCTGACACCAACCTCCGTACATATCCAGAAGTTTCCCTGATGATCTTCATATATGGCATTGATATAATTATTGGCGAGGCAGCCATCTGCATTGTCATATTTAAAATGCCTGTGGCGTCCACGTCCTGTATTATCTATTTTAAACAATCCCCCTCCCCTTGTACCGATCCACAATACGTTATGTTGGTCTTCATATAAACAGGTTAGCGGAAAATCAGAAAGTCTTGTAGACTGTATGACCGGATCAATCTTCTCAAACGTATTTTCCGCATCGACAAACCTGAATAATCCCATACTCCATGTTCCGAACCATAGATTCCCGCTATATCCCTGATGAATGGACAGAACATAATTATCAATCAGACTATCTGATTGATACAATTCATTGTAAAAATGTGCCCCTGCTTCAATACCGGCAGCATTATTGCTAATGTCTTCTTCTCTAAAACGAAAAACGCCCCCACCGTCAGTTCCTGCCCAGATATTGCCGTTCGTATCTACGCATAATGAAAAAATAAAATTTGATTCGAATGAAAGGTCTTTTGTTTTAAAGGGCAGGTGTCGTATTACCGGTTTGTTATCTGTAAAGGTGAGGTTGTGCATACCTGCTCCATACGTACCGATCCAGATTGAATTATCTTTATTCTGAACAAAAGCGGAAATAATATTGTTTTTAAGCCCTTGTCCTTGTTTTGGAGACGCCTTTGACTGCCAGAATTTTTTACAATTCAGATCGATAAAATTAATGCCAAGATCCGATCCTACCCAAAGCACTCCTGATCTGTCTTCAAATACGGACCTGATCCTGTTGTGATTCAACCCCTGAGGAACTTGCGGATCTGAAAAATAGGCAATAAAGCACTCCGAATCATAATCGAATTTATTTAACCCGTTATTCGTAGCAATCCATAAGGTATTTGGATCGCCGTTTTTGGTGGTCTCAATATCAATAATATAATTATTACTTAAGGAATTTTCTTTACCCGTATTTTGAAAATAATGTCTGATATTAAACCCCTGACCGGTTACCATTATTTTTTTCAGGCCTGCTTTGGTGCCGATCCACAGCACCTGATCTCCGGCATGATTCATGCTTTCTTCGATGCAATAAATATAACTGTTATCCAGATCTGCACTTCCTTCAGGCTGAATATCAAATTTTTCTAATTTTATATCATTGTCAGGTGTAAAAAAAAACAATCCCCCTGTTGTACCTACCCATATTTTACCTTGTGAATCTTTGAACAACTTTCTGACAAAATTATCCGATAAGCCATTTTTACTTTCCCTGGTGTACAGATATGTTTCGGCATCTGCATCACCAGTTTCAAGGCAGATAAGTCCGTTTTCTGTTCCTGCCCATATTCTTCCCAGATCATCCTCTGTGATGGACCAGATATTACTGTTACTGATGTTGTGTTTTTCCTGACCGAAGGCATTAAACTGCGTAAAAGTTTCGGTCTCCGGATCAAACCTGTACAACCCTTTATGCCTTGTCCCCACCCATATAATTCCGTCGTGCGCCTGATATAAAGTCGTGATCTTTTGCGTATTTAATCCTTCCGGATCATCCGGATTTGGTTTAAAGCCCCTGATATTATACCCATCAAACCGATACAACCCTTCCCAGGTAGCAAACCACATGAATCCCTTCTGATCCTGAACAATATGATTTATTGTCCTTGCCAAAATCCCCGACAAGGCTGGAAATGATTTGATTTCGTGTGGCTGGTTATTTGCCTGACAAAAAAAGTAAAAATTAAAAACCACCAAAAACAAAAATACCTCTCTGATACCGACCTGATATTTCATGTTTTATGTGAAAATTTTTTAAAAATGCAAAAACACACTCTTAATACCAATGTGATATTAAGAACATAAAAATAGGCAAAAAAAGATTAATATTATTTTCATTCGTAGATTATTTCAGATTATCCTATTTCTGTTTGTATATTGATTTTTATGATAGATGCCGGAACATTCAATTCGAAAATTCTCACATTTCCTTCACAGGACAATGAAAGGCTCTATTTTAAATCGTTTCATGCGTATGAACGAAATGAATTGCAATCCGGATTTCAGAAACTATCCCAACGCTCGGTGTATCACAGATTTATGGGATATATTAAGGAACTGAGCAACGAACAACTTGATGCTCTTACCAATCTCGACAACATCAACCGGGTTGCATGGGTGTCGTATTCGGTAAAAAAAGGGGTTCCGTATGGTATCGGTATTGGCAGATTCAGTCGTTCCGCATCAACCCCAAATGAAGCCGAAATAGCTTTAACTGTGATCGATGAGTTTCAAAACAAAGGTGTGGGTACGATCCTATTCTCCATTCTGTATTATCTGGGCGGACAAATGGGCATTTCTACCTTTACAGGGATTATTTTAGCAAGTAATCTGCCTCTGATACTACGGTTTCAGGATATGGGAGCCATGATGTGCCGGTATACAAATGAATATGAAATGCGCCTTCCGGTGCATACGGATTTCAGTAAAATTCCGGACTCCCGATATTCAAAAATTGTGATCCCGATATTAAAAGAGCTGAAAATGAACTTTTGCGCAAAATAGTATTGACAACCGATCATTTTTATGTTTTTATCACAAAAAAAGAGGGCCCCGAAGCCCCCCTTTTCCTTTTAAACCTAATATTAATCCGTAATAAATCCATGCTAGTTTAAAAACTGTACATATTTATCCATGGCATTGTTTATATAAACTTTCCTGATCATCTTTTCCCTGGTTAGCAATGATCCGCGTACTTCCATTATAATACCGCTTATCTCCACTCCAAACTGGAGAAAGAAGTTCCTTGTAAAAAAATACAGGACACTTTCAATGAATCCCACTACAGACAGGTCATTGTCATTATTCAGAACCTTCCCGGTCTCTTCAAGCAAAAAATCAACATCTTCTTTTACCATCAGATAGGGTACGTTGCTCAGGGCGACCATAAAATTTGAAAAATGGAAATAATTGCTAAAAGAATCCTTAAATGAAGCACAAATGCTTTCAAGCAATGGAAAATAAGTAATAGCCGCCATTATTGCGGATGAAAAATCCGGTGATTCAGATCGTTTTATTTCAATATATTCACATAATTGTATGAATAATGTATTGGCAGCTTCTGTGGTTTCCGTATTAAAAGATATCAGACCACTGACAATTGATTTGGCTGTTTCTTCCGGAATTTCCCTTTCCAGGATTTCCAGTGCCTGATAAAAGAGCTCTCTGTGTTGCCATTCGGCATTTCGAAAAACCAGATTTATTGTTTCGAACATCATATATCCGGGCAATTTCAGATCTGTGACCATGTTAAGTGCCTTTAATTTCAGCTCCAGCATTTCAGCTGCAGGGCTGTTTTTTGAGGCATGTCCTTTAATATGCTCACATTGCAGAATATTTCGTATTTCCAGATATTTTCGTCCTAAGCTTTTCATCGTCTTAATAGTTAGATGCCATTAATAATAGTTCTGTTGCTTTGAACCAATGATGTTAGTACAATAATTATTCCATAAAATTTTCCTGTTTTTTTTTCAGCAACCCACTGTCCCGAAAAATATACAACTATTTCATCTGTTTTTTTAGATTTAATCAATCAGGCTGCTTTAATTTGTAATATGTTCTATCCGAAGGTGGGATCTTAAACAAAAAAAACAGGAATATATGAAGGAAACGGTATTGGTAACAGGAGGCACAGGGTATATAGGCTCACATACGGCTGTGGAATTGATAAACAGTGGATATAAAGTCGTCATCATTGATGATCTGTCAAATTCAAGGCAGGATGTTATTGATGGCATTGAAAGTATCACAGGTGTACGACCGGAATTTGAAAAATTTGACATTTGTGACCTGAAAAAACTTGAGGCGTGTTTCAAAAAACACAGCGACATCAGGTCCATCATCCATTTTGCAGCCTATAAAGCTGTAGGTGAATCTGTACAGCATCCGTTAAAATACTATCATACAAACCTGACTTCCCTCGTAAATCTGTTAAAATTAATGCCGGAATATGATATACCTAATATTGTATTCTCGTCATCCTGTACGGTATACGGACAACCGGACACTCTGCCTGTAACAGAACAATCACCTATCAAACCAGCCGAATCCCCCTATGGCAACACCAAGCAGATCTGTGAGGAGATCCTGAAAGACACGTTACATGCACAGGATGGAATAAAAGCCATTGCCCTTCGCTACTTCAATCCTGTCGGTGCCCATGAATCTGCCCTGATCGGCGAACTCCCTATCGGTGTTGCAAATAACCTCATACCTTTCATCACACAGACAGCTGCTGGTATCAGGGAACAATTAAGTGTGTTTGGCAATGATTACAATACTCATGACGGAACGGCTGTACGGGACTATATTCATGTCGTTGACCTCGCCAAAGCCCATGTGATTGCAGTTGACAGAATGCTGAATAACAGTCAAAAGAAAAATTTAGAAATATTCAACCTGGGTACCGGAAACGGTTTTTCTGTTCTGGATGTCGTTAAAGCCTTTGAAAGCTCTACCGGGCAGAAACTCAACTATAAACTTGTTGATCGTCGTCCGGGGGATGTCGAGCAGGTTTGGGCGGACACGTCGTTTGCCAATTCCGAGCTGGGCTGGAAGGCCAAACTCAACCTGGAATCGATGATGTCATCTGCCTGGAAATGGCAACAACATCTTATGGCGAATAAAGAAAAGTATTTTGAATAGACACAGGACAAAACGCATCGTAAAAATTCAATGATTCCTTATAAACTCCCATGAAGCTATATCTTGAAAAAAATTCAATCCGGCTGATATTATCGCCTAAGGACATGGATCAGTTTAAAATGGAAAAGATTTTACGGGAAGATATCCGGATCGGAGAATACAATTCATTTTCTTTTGTGCTGGCCTACGATCAAAGAGAAACAAGCCTGACAGCGTATTTTAGCTGTGATATGCTTACCATTTCTGCTCCGAACAGCATTTTTGATCGATGGTTTGATTCAAATCTTTCCAGCATTTCAGGGAAAATTAAAGGTGTCAACGAGGAAATTATAGAGATATTGCTTGAAACAGACGACCGGGCCTGATATACGGATCCACATCTTCACTATTACCGAACGAAATCAGGTGTCATTTGACTTCTGTTAACTATTTACATGCAATTGCCGCATTTTTTTTCGTTATTACCAAAAGAAACATCCATTTGTTATTTTCAGGCATATCATTTGCTATGACATAACAGTGTTAATTAAAATATCCGTATCCATGCGAATCAAAGGTTCCGTTTTACTACTTGGTTTAATCATTAGCCTGACAACTTACGGTCAGGTTGTTAAGAAAAAACTTCCCAGAAATCTCAATATTCCGAATTACTCACATGTATACCCTTCCCTTACCGGTGACGGCATGTCCATGATTTATATGACCAATTACAACAATACGGGATACTATCAACTGATGTACACCACAAAAACAGGACCTGAAACCTGGGAAGACCCGGTTGCTGTTGATGGTATTTGCAAACCACACCTTGACCATTTGGGGAGTTATAGCCTCAGCTACGATGGAAAAACGATCGTATTTTCTTCAAGAAGATCCCCCAACATCGGAAATTTTGATATCTGGATAAGCGAAAAAAAAGGAAATGTCTGGGGTGCACCGGTAAATCCGGGAAAACCACTGAACACCCCCGGAAATGAAGGCAACCCTTCCCTGTCACCGGACGGCAAAAAACTGTTCTTTATGCGCTGTGAAAGTATGGATGTCGATAAAAAATCAGGGTGCAAAATATACGTGTCTGAACGAAACTATACGGCATCCATGAAATGGAGTGAGCCCGTTGCCCTGCCTGAAATAATAAATACCGGCAATGTAACATCCCCAAGAATGTTATCTGACAAAAACACACTGATATTCTCCTCCGACAGACCGGGAGGTGCCGGCGGACTGGATCTGTATATGTCAAGATATCAGGACGGTAACTGGTCCGATCCGGAACCATTCAGTTTTATTAACAACGAACGCAACAACGAGTTGATAAGCATTCCCGCCAAGGGCGATATCATGTACTACACCGATGTCTATCGCGATCAGTTTATTCTCGCAATGGCGCTGATCCCTGAATCATTACGGGCAAAAAACATTATGATGATCAAAGGGAAAGTGACCTACAGCAACGATGGTTCTCCCGCTACAGATGCGCTGATACAGGCGTTTAACATCAAAACCAACAAACTGGTAACTTCGGCCAGAACCAGCAGTGTTGACGGGTCCTATCTGTTGTCGATTCCGGAAGGTGGCGTGTATGACTTTTCCATTTACCCGCTTGATGGCACACATACGTTTTATTCAAAGATTTACGACCTGACGCATATGGAAAGCCCTCAATGGGAAATTATTGATCAGGAAATATCAACCCTTAAGCCAGGGATAACCATGTTGCTACCCTCTATACGTTTTGAGCCCTATACCTCTACACTAACAGAAGAGTCGGATTTAGAATTAAAGCGGCTGGCCGGGTTGATGAAGAAAAATCCCAATATGGTCGTGGAAGTAGGCGCCTATATCGATAAGATCTATCAGGATTCAATACCTTCTTCACAGGATCTTACCGAGGTGATAACTGACACTGTGTATGTACCGGTTAATAAAAATCAATATATTACAGACACAACTACCATTGAAGAAAACACAGACGAGTTTGATGAATGGATTGACGGGGATGAAGTTGACCTGATCGGGATTGCTGATCCCAATAAAGAAGAAGAGAAGGAAGAAGAACCTGTACTACCGAAGGTGACGCTCGATATGGTCATCGACTCACTTCATACCTCCGGATATCAGATCCTGACGGAAGAAGATTCGATGATCACCTTTTACAAAGTGCATTACACCTATCACAACGACCGTACAGAAAAACAGGCAAAAGCCATTGTGGAAAAAATGATCTCACAGGGAGCTCCTGCCAACAGGTTCACATGGGTCGGGTATGGTGATAAATGGAAAAATGACCTTGCTACCGAAGAACGAAATTATTGGATAGAACTGAAAATAATCTCACAATAAGACAATCATTTTAAAGCAGTTTACGTATTCTATTTCAATTATAATCGCTGTTTTATATGATCCTTTTGCTGATTTTTTTAGTCGTAGGATTAATAATCCTCGCTAAAAGTGCTGACATACTGGTTGATGGCGCCACAAATCTTGCCCGAAAGTATCATTTACCAGAACTCACCATTGGTCTTACGATAATTGCCTTTGGCACTTCAGCTCCCGAACTGGTTGTGAACGGAATTTCCTCCTATAACAATCATCCGGATATTGTTTTTGGGAATATCCTTGGCAGCAATATCTTCAATTTATTGTTGATCCTTGGCATTGCGAGCATAATAACCCCTTTAAAAGTAAGTGGCAGCACCGTCTGGAAAGAGATCCCGTTTTCTCTGATTTCAATAATCATTGTATTTATCCTTGCAAATGACATCCTGATACGTAATGCTTCAGAAAATTCATTAAGTAATATCGATGGTATTATCCTTTTGATTTTCTTTCTTATTTTTCTCTATTACGTTTTTGTGCAGATGAAAAAAGACCCGTTACAGGGCAATCAACATGAAAAAGTAAAAATATATGGGAATTTTAAAATATGGGCGTTTATCCTTTCAGGCCTGACAGGACTTATAATCGGAGGAAAAATCACTGTTGAAAGTGCCGTAAGCATGGCGGAAATGATGCACGTAAGTGAAAAAGTCATAAGCCTTACCATCATTGCAGCTGGCACGTCTCTACCTGAACTTGCGACTTCCATTGTTGCTGCCTTAAAAAAGAAAAATGATATTGCTGTTGGAAACGTTGTAGGATCAAACCTGTTCAATATTTTTTTCATCCTTGGACTAAGTTCAGTAATCCGGCCAATGGAATACTCCCTTCATTTTAACACTGAGATGTATCTGTTATTCGGGGGCTCGGCCTTTTTATTATTTGCTATGTTTGCCGGAGAAAAAGGGAAACTGGAACGATGGGAAGGTATGACAATGGTTATAATATTCCTTCTGTATTCAGCTTTCCTGATAGTATCAGAATAAATTAAAACGGCAAATCGTTTATTTCCATATCGTCATTTCCCATACCAGGATCTTCCGCAGGAACATCAGAAACACCTGCATCCCCTTGTTTTTCGATTTTCCAGGCTCTGACGTCGGTATACCATCTGCCATTAAATTCACGGCTTTCAAGGTCGATAGATACGACAACATCCTCCCCCTGAGACAAACTGAACTGATCAATTTTATCGCCCCACAAGGTTATGCATATTTTTTTCGGATATTGTGATTTGGTTTCGATAATGAATTCCTGTTTCTTCCATTCACCATTTTTACCTTGACCGCTCTGCAAAGGATTTATTTGGATTACTTTACCTGATACTTCCATACTTTATTCGTTTTGGATCGCAAATTACTTAAAAAAGTAAGTAATCCTTAAATTTTTTGAGATTCATTTTAATTAATTCATGTAATTTTGCCTTTAAATATGTTCAATATTATTGCACGTATTCATTACCTGTTTCACCGGATAATAAATAACCTTTTAATAACTGACTATTTATGAAAAATCTTACGCGCTATTTCCTGCAGGGACTACTCTATATCGCTCCTATCTCGATTACATTTTACATAATTTATAAAATAATTCAATATACCGACGGGCCGATCAGAGAATATGTCAGCAAATGGATCGGGTTCCAGATACCCGGACTGGGCATTATCGTTATCCTGATCTTCCTTACAGCTTTAGGGTATGTGGGACAATCGATCATTGCCACACCTTTTAAAAAGATATTCAATACCCTGCTTCATCAAATCCCGATCCTGGAGTGGATCTATACGGCGATTAAAGATTTCCTTTCAGCTATTGTTAGCCAGGACAAAAAATTCAATAAACCTGTGCTAGTAAAATTCAGTCACTTAAATAATCTTGAAAAAATCGGATTTATAACAGACGAAGACCTAAGTGTTTTTAAAATAAAAGACAAAGTTACAGTCTATTTTCCTCATAGTTATAATTTTTCAGGTGAAATGTATATTGTTCCAAAAGATAATATCACCCCATTAAACATCCCCACACACCAGGTCATGAAATATGTTGTAACCAGTGGAGTGGCTAAAATTGAACATAAATAACTATTTTTAAACAAAAATATTAAAGTTTTTATTACCTTATAGTAACCACATTATTACACCATTTCATTACTTATGTAAAGTGTGAAAATCTTTGATGTGTTTATTAAAAACACACCTCCTATCTTTGATCTGATCAAAAAAAATTGACATCTATCGACCAAACAACCTCTTTATTCAGATGCTTCCGATAAGTTGGGAAATATTAAATTATTTTAATACATAAATACAGGGAATGGGGCACAAAACATCAACCAAAACAATTCTGGTCCGGACAATAAAGCAAAAACCCGGATTGAAATTAAAACTCATTAAAGCGGGAACGACAGGTATTGCCTTCATGACGTTGCTATTCCTTATTGTTTTTCTTTACAATAATATTGGAATAACCGGATATGCCAATGCAAAATATAGTATAACAACCCGAGCCGGGATGGCACTTAAATTAAAAAACAACAGTCTTGTTACCGGAACGCTGGATAAGCGTCTCCCTTCAAATTTCACCATTATGGGATGGATAAATCCGTCCGAAAACGACATAGCATCAAACATACTAAGACTTTCTTCTGAAAACGCAAATACCAAAGATATTCTCTTGCTTAAACAAACTGACCGCAACTATTTCGAATACATTATTAACACCAAAAAAGGACCGGAAACCATTCAGTCGGCGACAGTTATTCAACCTGGCAAATGGTATCATTTTGCATTGACGTATGACAAAAGGCAAATAAGGATGTATATAAACGGATTACCGGACTCAGAAAAAGAGATTCACACACCAATCGAATCCCGAGAGGACCTCATGATCCGAATTGGAGATCAGTTTACCGGTATTATGGATGAGATAGCGATTTGGAAAGATGCTTTAACTGAAGAAGAAGTGCAAACCAGGATCACCAAAAAAGTTGAAAAAGACAATAATAGGATCTTTGCCAGTTTCCCCTTAGATGAAGGTTACGGCAACATCTCAAACGCACTGAACACAAATATAACGCTGAGCCTTAATGATGCTGAATGGGTAAAATCCGGAGCACCGATATGTAATGAGGCTTCTTTTCAAACAAAAAATGATGCGTGGGCCTATTCATATACCTACAGCAATGGCTATGCTGTAGAGGTATTACCGGGAATTCAAAATCCG
>JBNKDZ010000006.1:0-7231 GCA_050288525.1 Cyclobacteriaceae bacterium | reverse complement strand
TTGCAAGATAGATCACAGTCTGCACACCTGTATTGTAAAAAAAGAAAGCACTTAGAAAGAATTTGGTTGATGCCATCCCTTTCAAACTCTTCCAGACTTTTAATATTTCGTTATATCCGTTTTTTAAAAGTGAAGAGACCGGAACATTCCTGTGTCTTTCCGGGGGGAGATAATAAAACGTTATCTGGGCAAAACCAATCCACCATATTCCAACAAGCCCGAACGATATTTTAGTTGCGATCCCTTTATCCGGCAATCCTATAAGGTCGTACCCCATAATACTCCCAAGACTTACGATCAGCAACAACACACTTCCGAAATATCCATATGAAAAGCCTTTTGCGCTTACCATATCATATTTGTCCGGAGAACAAATAACAGGAAGGTAAGCATTATAAAAAACGATGCTCCCGGAAAACCCGATACTTGCCAACACGGAGAAGGTTATTCCATATTCTACATTTTCACCTGTAAAAAAGAACAACATAATGCATGAGATCCCTCCAAGATAAGTGAAGAATTTCATGAAGGGCTTTTTTAAACCTCCAAAATCAGCTATCCCGGACAATAGAGGCGACAAAATTGCAATCAACAAAAAAGAGAATGACAGACTGTAGGAATACAGAACTGTATTTGTATATGTTCTGCCAAAAAACGCAACGACACCTGAACCATCAACTCCACTGGTAACTTCATTGTAGTATACCGGAAATATTGCCGTAGTAATTACCAGGGAATAAACAGAATTGGCCCAGTCGTACATACACCAGGCTTTGATGGTTTTCTTATTGTTTTGTTCCATTCACCAAATAAAAAAGGCCTTTCCGAATCGGAAAGACCTTTAAATCTACAAATATTTTACAATATTATTGATCTTCTGCTCTTTTTCCAGCAGCGTACATTAGCTTCCTTGCGTTTACATCTCTCAACTTCTGAGTTACATCTACGACGATACCCATTTTAGTTTCTTCATCAACTTTCAGGGAAATGGTCAACGCCTCTTTTTCATTCTCATCGAGCTTTTCCTTTTCCTGTTCAACAAACTGGATAACACCTTCTGCTTCAATGAACTTATCATTTGCCTGAATTTTTGGCTCGGTACCGAATTTTTCATCCATTGGTTTACCGATATACAGGTAACTTACAAGTTTTTTACGTTCAAGTTTCCTCAACTGAGTAGCTTTAGGGATCTGTTGCCTTACAAGAATACTATCCTCTCTTAACACAGTTGTTACCATAAAGAAAAAGAGAAGCATAAAGATGATATCCGGTAACGCAGCGGTTGGGATATCCTGACTGGTATTTGCTTTTTTTGAAAATTTTGCCATTTTATTCTCCTCCTCCTGTTTTAGTTGGCTCAGCGATAGAAATATTCATAGGAATACCCTTCTTTGCCTGTTCATACAGTTGTTTTTCTTTCGGATTCTTTGTATTCAGGTTTCTGAATTCATCCGCGGTAAGACCGACTCTTTCGCCATAGATCTCATAATAAGCTCCTTGTAATTCATCAAGTACAGCGAGATACATCTTATAACTTGTACCCCTGTCCGCTTTAAATGAAACAACAGCTTCTTTTGGATCATCAGACGAGTCTGGCCTTCTCTTCACCTGAGCTTTCAGCTTCTGAGGAAGACCATTATATAATTGAGCATACTCAGTATCCGGCTTCCCAAAGTTCAGGACAAATTCCTTAACTTTTTTACGAAGTCGCTTTACATCTTTCACCTCTTTTTCCTCAACCAGCAACCGGTCCTGTGAGTTCACCAGGATGGTAAACATGTTACGTTGATTTTTCGTAACATCAGGTGGTTTTTGATTAGGATCAGGCTTTTGAGGCAGCGTCAGCGTTAATCCTTTATCTGTGGCAATTGTTGTTGTCACCAGAAAAAAGATAAGAAGCAAGAATGCGATATCCGCCATGGAGCTGGAATTGATTTCTGCTGCTCTTCTTTGCTTTCGTGCCATATTATTTTAAAAGTTTGCTGATTTCTGTAAATACAATACTTACCAGAGAAATTACGGAAAGTATATACGCCATTATTAAGCTTCCGCCTACCAATTTCGATAATTCAGGACCAACATCAAATTTTGAATACAATACGGTCACTTCATTACCTGAAACGGCATAGGCGATAAAGAACAACAATAACAGTCCTAATACTCCTGCTCCCGATTTCAATAATGATCTCGGGTTACCAAATGAGTTAATCAAGGGCATTAATATCGCAACTAAAACGGCTATTATTACCAGGATATAACTCACAAATAAAAAAATATCTACAAATTTTTCCATTCCGAATTATTTAAAGGATTCTTACTTAGTAAGTTTATGCTTAACGAGAAGGTCAACCAATGAGATAGAAGCATCTTCCATCTGGTTTACCAAACCGTCAATTTTAGAAACACAGTAGTTATAGAACAACTGCAGGATAACCGCAACGATCAAACCACCTACTGTAGTAAGAAGAGCCACTTTAATACCACCGGCCACAAGTGCTGGGTTGATATCGGAAGCTGCTTCGATAGCATCAAATGCTCCGATCATACCAATTACAGTACCCATGAAACCAAGCATAGGAGCAATAGATATAAATAATGACACCCATACAAGTCCTCTTTCAAGACGGCCCATTTCAACTGAACCATATGAAATGATGGACTTTTCTACCATGTCAATTCCTTCGGACATTCGTAACAGCCCTTGTGTAAAGATCGAAGCAACAGGACCTCTTGTATTTTTACAAACTTCTTTTGCTCCTTCAACACCATTTTTGGAGAGTGCTTCGTCCACTCTTGCCAAAAGTTTTTTGGTATTGGTTGTCGCCAGGTTCAGTGTAATAATACGTTCGATAGCTACTGCAAGACCAAGTACCAAACAGGCAAGTACGAATGACATGAACCGCCAGTCTCCTTCAATGAATTTTTCTTTAACAATCTGATGAAAGTCTTTGTCCTCTTCCACACCTGCTAATTCGTCACTTTCTTCATCAACATCAACAGCGTCAGAAGACTGACCTCCATCTTCCGGAGTTTGTATACTTTGCTCAAGATCTGTTTCTGGAGCTGCAATTGAACTAGTTGAAACACCAAGGGAAACAATCCCTGCCATCAACAATAAAACTAATAACTTTTTCATAGTTTCGTTTTTAGAATTCTATTATTATAAAAGGTTTTAATTAATATGTCAAAAATAAAAAAATTCATCTTGAATGTTGAGCGGAGAGGAAGGGATTCGAACCCTTGGTACCCTTGTGGGGCACACTCACTTTCCAGGCGAGCACCTTCGACCACTCGGTCACCTCTCCAAGCCCCATATAAGGCCCTCGTAGGCACAAATAAATTAATAAAATTGACGTAATCCAAATTTTAAAATAGTTTTTTAAGTCAATACGAACCTTACATTTCCCCTCATAATGCAATTGCAATATTACTTTCGGTATCTGATAAAAACATCCGATTATTCTTTGCAGCCTCCTTACTAATATATCCTCTGGTGATAATTCCGGATTTATCTGAATATTCTACTGTCTCAAACCTGCCACATAATGCCTTTCTTTCTATGGATCCGGATATACTTTCATAAATCCAGGCACACATCCAAAGAGCTCCTTTTATTGTACGATTTAAGGATTTATACCCCGTTCCTTTTACCGGGACGTACCGTATATAAGATTTGTTGATCCTATGGAACAGTTTGAATATGAATGCCTTAGAATAAAAAGCCTGTAAGGAAATATTTGTCATAGCATTAAAATTTCGGGTGTCACAATCCTAATCTAAATAAGTCCCCTGAATTTCCACAAAAATGTATTTGTAAAATCCCTGTAAAACGATTTACAATTCTTTTTCTCTCATTAAAAGGCACGCTTTAGACCGACCATCCATGAGAATTAAAAATATTCGTTTTCCTATCCGTTTGATACGGACATTTCTCCGCTAAGCGGTTGTCGTAACTTCTGTTTTATTACATCCGTATCGCTTTCCGTACCTAACAAAAACATCAGCTTGACTGTTGCTGCTTCCCTGGTGATATCTCCTCCGCTGATGATGCCCAATTCACCCAGGTATTTGCTGGTTTCATACCTGCCCTGGTTGACGACACCTCCGATCAGCTGTGATACATTATAAACAATGATCCCCTTGTCTACCGCTTCTTTTATGGCCTGAATGAACCAGTCTTCTGTAGGTGCATTCCCCGAACCATATGTCTCCAGGATCAGCCCTCTCAATCCGGGCATATTCAGGACGTAACGGATATATGTTTCATTCATCGAAGGAAACAGCTTGAGAATAAATATATTGGTATCAAATGCACTTTTTAATACCAGTTCTTTTTCGGGTTCATGGGGTTTGATCCATCCTTTGTTATAATTTATCCCGATACCAACTTTGGCAAGGATCGGATAGTTTTCACATCCGAAGGCGGCAAACTGACTGCTTCGTTTTTTAAATGTCCTGTTGCCGCGCATCAACTGATAATCAAAATAGATACACACTTCTGACACCACCGGTTTTCCGTCAATCTTGGCAGATGCAATTTCTATAGCAGAGACCAGATTCGCACGCGCATCCGAACGTATGGCACTTATCGGGAGCTGCGCCCCGGTAAAGATCACCGGTTTGTTCAATCCTTCAAGCATAAAGCTCAGGGCGCTTGCCGTAAATGCCATGGTATCTGTCCCGTGAAGCACGACGAACCCGTCATACTGATGATAGTTCTCATGAATTATGAAGGCAATGTCCTGCCATTCGGATATTTTAACATTTGACGAGTCCAGAGGTACCGGAAATGAAATAACCGTTAGCCTGAGATTCAACGTCTTCAGAGAAGGTACTTTTTTAATGATCTGATGAAAATTTAGTGCTACCAGAGCGCCTGAATTGTCATGTACCATTCCGAGAGTACCTCCGGTGTAGATGATCAATATGGAAGCTTTTGATTCTTCCTTGGGTGTTTTGTTGACATCGACAATCCGGTAAACATTATGTCTTTTATCCATGATTAAAAAGTTTTGTGGCATTATTGGTGGTCGCATCCTTTACTTCCTGTACGGAACATTCTTTTACCTGCGCCAGCTTTTCAGCAATCTGTTCGAGATAGGAAGGTTCATTTCGTTTTCCCCGGTAAGGAACCGGCGCCAGATACGGACTATCCGTTTCAAGGACAATGTGATCAATATCCAGACCGGAAAGGACTTCGGCTAATCCGCTGTTTTTGAAGGTCAGAACGCCTCCTATACCCAGGAAAAATCCCATATCAATAATTCGGTTTGCCTGATCCAATGAGCCTGTAAAACAATGGAATACTCCCCTAACGGTTCCTCCCGGATGTTTACCGACCAGATCAATCACCATGTCCATCGAATCCCTGCAATGTATGACCACAGGAAGATCCATGTCTTTTGCCCATTGTATCTGTAACTCAAATGCTTCAACCTGCTGATCTACAAATGTTTTATCCCAGTACAGATCAATACCTATCTCTCCTATGGCAGCAAATGTATGTCGTTTAAGCCATTGTTCCATTTCCTGCAGGGTTTTCCTGAAATCCATATCGACCGAACAGGGATGGAGCCCCATCATGGGCACACAATAGTTTTTATATTTTTCTTCCAGTTCCAGCATCTGATCAATCGATCCGGCATCAATGTTGGGCATATAGATCTTCGTAATATCTGCATCCCTGCTTCGCTGAATGGTCTTATCAAGGTCAGACCGAAAATGGTCCAGATATATATGTGCGTGTGTGTCGATCATGTCATGTTTTATTTTTTCTCCCGGAAAACGTCATTTAATCCGGCGAATTCAAATCCCTGTTCTGTAAAATGATCAAGATAGGCCGGCAGAAGTTTCAGGACATTATTTCTGGCTTTCATGTTGTCGTGAAACACAATGATGGTGCCCGGCTGTGTAAGCCGGATAATATTCTTCAGGCATTTTTCGGTATTTAACGATTTCATATAGTCAAATGAAAGAATATCCCACATTATTATGTTGTAAGCATCCTTTATCCGTATATATTGCTCCCGTTTCATTTTTCCGTAAGGAGGTCTGAACAGTTTGTTTTTTTGGACATAACCATTTTCTTCCATTACCTCATCTGCCTTTTTTATATTGGAGCAGTAATCGTCTGTAGTAATATTCCATCCGTTAAGATGATTATAGGTATGATTGCCAACCGAATGACCATCGGTGAGAACCTGCCTGAAAACCTCCGGGTGCTTTTGTATATTTTCGCCTACACAGAAAAAAGTCGCCTTCGCGGAATATTGTTTCAGGATACCAAGCACTTCTGTGGTCAGGCCTGGTATAGGGCCATCATCAAACGTCAGGAATAGTTGATTTTTCTGTGAAGGTATCTTCCAGACCGCATTTTTATATAATGATCGTACAACAGACGGTAATTTGTGGATCAGGATCAATGGTTTATCGGATTATTCAGTTATTTTAATACACGACAGGTCATAAGGGTAATATCATCTTTATAGAAATTTCCTTCTTTAAAGTCGTTGAGTCTGTTAATGATGGCATCGTTGATCTCCTGAGGTTCATCATTTATATGTTCCTCCATGACTTCTGATATGCGTTGTTCACCGAATTCTTCTCCGCTGTTATTGGTTATTTCCGTTAATCCATCCGTAAACGCACAGAAAAGAAATTCATTCAGATCTTCGATTATACCTACATTGAGGAACGGGAGCTCATTAAATGCCCCAAGAACAGTTGAACCTTCCTGAAGGTACTTTGTTTTCCCTTCATGAATTAATATCGGCGGATTATGTCCCGAATTCACATATTTGAATCTTCCTTTGCTTTGATCGTAAATAGCTACAAAAAATGTGATGAAATGTTGTCCTTCTGCATTGGACATGACCTGATAGTTCAGTTCCGTGATTATCTCCTGAAGCAGGGTTGTCTGCCGGGTGAGCGTGCGGAGTGACGCCTGGAAGTTGGACATCAGTATAGCTGCCGGGATCCCTTTTCCGGACACATCGGCGATACAAAAAAGAAATTGATCTTCATTGATCCGGACAAAATCATAATAATCACCTCCAATGGTATGATGCGGCTGGTAAAAGGTGGAAAACTTGACCTTATCCGTATAGGGAAGATCTTTCGGAAATAAATACTTCTGAACATTTCCGGCAATCTCCAGCTCGCGCCGAAGCACTTCCTGCTCAATTTGTTTTCTGGCCAGTTTTTTATTCTCAATGGCCACAATAATGATATT
>JBNKDZ010000005.1:0-2420 GCA_050288525.1 Cyclobacteriaceae bacterium | reverse complement strand
ATTCGACAAGACAGGTACCCTGACGTATAACGAAAATCAGAATATCCGGTTTGAAGGAAACGCTTCAGATGCGGAATTCAGCAAAATTAAAGCATTGGTGATGCATTCCACCCATCCGTTGAGCAGGATCCTGGCCGACAGCATTGATCTGCCGGAGAAAAGGTTGTCGGTGTCGGAATTTGAGGAAATTGCCGGTAAGGGGCTTAAGGCAAATGTTGATGGCAACCTGATCATGCTGGGGGACAGGGATTTTGTGCAGGGAAGGGCAATGAAGGGTGCGGAAAAGATACCTCAAGACAGCACAACAGAGGTGTTTGTATCCGAAAACCTTGTGGTACTCGGAAAATTCCTGATCCGAAACAAATACCGTAAAGGGATTCACAATACCATACAACACCTGAAAAAGGATTATGAAATGTCCTTGCTTACGGGAGACAACGATTCTGAACGTGAAAATCTTCAGGAGATCTTTGGGAAAGATGCGAAAATACATTTCAGGCAATCACCCGAAGACAAGCTTGAAAGGATCCGGAAATTACAATCGGCAGGGCAACAAGTATTAATGATCGGTGACGGACTGAATGATGCCGGAGCATTGCAGCAGAGTGAAGTGGGCATATCCGTTACGGAGGATATTTCAAATTTCACACCGGCATCTGATGTCATAATAAAAGCAGACACTCTGAAGGCCATCCCGTCTTTATTAAGTTTTGCCAGGATATCACGCAACATTGTCTGGGTGGCGTTTGTTATTTCTTTTATGTACAACATTACAGGTATCGGATTTGCAGTCACAGGACATCTCACGCCACTTGTTGCTGCCATCCTGATGCCTCTGAGTAGTATATCGGTTGTGGTATTTGCCACTACAGCTACCAACCTTATGGCAAAAATAAATCGAATTTTATAGCATGTCCGTTATAATATTATTAATCATTTTTAGTATCCTTGTAGCATTGATTTTTCTCGGAGCATTTATATGGGCCGTTAAGACCGGTCAGTTTGATGACAGTTATTCACCTTCTGTGAGGATATTATTTGAGGATAAAAAGAAAAAAAGCGAGGATTTAGCAAAGAAAGAGGCGAAAAAACAATCCAGAGAAAATGAAAAACCTGATAATTAATGCGAATTTTTTAAAAAAAGGCGCATTTTGTTTTTAGTTACTTTAAGAAATTTCTTTAATTAATATAATTTATATCCTAAATTTAGGAGAGGTCAGATAATATGGTATTGTTTGACTTTTAACATAGTATTCAAATATAACCTGTTAGAAATGCAATTGGAAAAATTTAGCTATGACAATAAGATAGTAAAGTATTTTGCTATTGCCACTGTTGTATGGGGTGTGGTTGGTATGCTTGTTGGAATTATTATTGCCACATTAATGTTTTACCCGTCGCTGTTCTCATTTGCAGGATTTGACCTTCATGCAGGATGGAACAGCTTTGGCCGGTTACGCCCTTTACACACCAATGCGGTGATTTTTGCTTTTGTGGGAAATATGATTTTTGCCGGTTGTTATTATTCGATGCAGCGGCTGCTGAAAACCCGGATGTTTAACGATCTGATGAGCTGGATACATTTCTGGGGATGGCAGTTGATCATTGTTTCTGCCGTATTGACCTTGCCTCTCGGGTATACTACTTCCAAGGAGTATGCCGAACTGGAATGGCCGATTGACATTGCTATTACTATTGTATGGGTTGTGTTTGGTATCAATATGATCGGAACGATACTTCGCAGGAGGGAACGGCATATGTACGTGGCCATTTGGTTCTATCTGGCATCATTTGTTACAGTAGCCGTTTTGCATGTCGTCAATTCGTTTGAATTGCCGGTATCGTTTCTGAAAAGTTATTCATGGTATGCAGGTGTGCAGGATGCCCTGGTACAGTGGTGGTATGGTCATAATGCCGTTGCCTTCTTCCTGACAACACCATTTCTGGGATTGATGTACTACTTCCTTCCCAAAGCAGCCAACAGGCCTGTGTATTCCTATAAGCTTTCGATCATTCATTTCTGGTCATTAATATTTATTTATATTTGGGCAGGTCCGCATCACTTGCTCTATACAGCCCTTCCGGACTGGGCACAATCCCTGGGGACTGTGTTTTCTATCATGCTTATTGCTCCTTCCTGGGGAGGTATGCTCAACGGATTGCTTACCTTACGAGGAGCCTGGGATAAGGTGCGCGAGGATCCAATACTGAAATTTATGGTGGTAGCGGTGACGGCGTACGGTATGTCGACGTTTGAAGGCCCTATGATGGCAATTAAATCGGTAAATGCTTTATCTCATTACACTGACTGGACCATAGGTCACGTTCACTCAGGTGCATTAGGTTGGGTAGCAATGGTTTCTATCGGTGCAATGTACCATTTAATTCCTGTGTTATTTAATCAACAACGTATGTATAGC
>JBNKDZ010000004.1:0-4951 GCA_050288525.1 Cyclobacteriaceae bacterium | reverse complement strand
ATCTCCCGGGAAGGGACAAAGATTTGAATTTATTTCTCCGTATGACGGAACACCGGTTTCAGAGGGATCCATACCTGCCCCTGCACATACCGGATACAACATCTGAGGATGTGCTTTATTCGCTCCTTTGTACGAAGGGGTAAGATCTTTGTGAACATGATAAATTATAAGACCTTCTCCTGGTATGTGCCTGTCAAAACCTTTTTTCACCCTGTTTTCCATCAAAAAATATTCATTTGCAGTAGGTGTGGTGAAATAATAATACTGATTGGAATTGTCTTCAATATTTTTTAATTCAACATTTTTTTGAGGAAAAAATAAAAGGTTAGGGATGGACCAGTTAAATACTTTTGTTTTTATATAGGCATTCGGGTGAGCCGGTGTTCTGCCTTCATTGTTATGATTTCCTACACTCATCAGGTCCCAGTATCCTGTACCTGCATAATCTCCATCTCCTCTGCCGTCTGTATCATAATAATCACGGGCACCCAACAGATGACCTGTCTCATGACAGATCGTACCAATCGAAACTATTGTCCCGTCATCATACAATTCTCCTGAACAAGCGTAACCTGAGAAAGTCATCCCGTCCAGTTTTGGTGTGTCTTTTGAAAAAGAACCTTGGTGAGGCCATATAGCATCCGGGCCTCCTCCATGTGTTTCATCTTTACCAGCTGTCATTATATAAACACCTTCAATACGTTTGTCACCATCTATATCATAGGAGGCAAAGTCAATATCCTTATCGGCCAATTCAACGGCTTCTTTTGCCATCTCTTTGGTTTCACCACCTGTTTTCCCATAGTAGCTTTCATTCTGGCTAAGCGTATACGGTCCATAGACGTCCGTTTTCAGATCGAATTGATTGTATGAAGCTTCCAGGTAATAATCCCGCACACTGCCTGTTGCCTGGTTTACCGAATATCCTTTTTCATTAAATAATCTGGTGAAGTCATTTTTTGAAAGATTGAAAGATTTGTCTTTGAATGATACCAAAATACAAATCATCTTGTTTTTCCCTTTTGTAGGGAAATCTCCTGCAGTGACACGGGCATTGCTTCCGGAAGTATTAGGTACATTTTTTAATTGTTGAGGACTAAAAAACAATCCTTTTTCTATTTCTGATGTGAAATTGATCTCCGGCTTTTTTCTTTCTTCCGGATTATGGACCCGAATAGCTGACGGGATCAGATTTCCCTCCCTGTCTTTTATGGCATAAACATAATATCCTTCCTCATCCGGGATGACCGTATAGCCATCTGTAGTGGACGCCCAGCTCAGGTATTCATCACCCTGTATTCTGATGGAAATCGTTGATCCGTCAGGCTGAGTGATAACAACAAGTTTATCAGGCGCAGGAGAGGCAAAAGACAAAAGCGTGGAAAAAATCAGCGCGAGGCATAATTTGAAATATTTCATAGAAAAATTAGTTATTAATTTGACAATCAGGATTGCAAAATAAATGAGCCCTCCTTTAAAACACAATTTTTAAACCATTGTGGTTAATATAGTACAATTTTATTTTTATCCGCTAAAAGTTATAATAACATCCATATCCTCCTAATTATTGATTATGACTTTTTGAAAAAAACTATTTCTATCTGTATTAACCTTTAACAAATAAATACCTCCTCTATATGCATCAGTACTAAATGTATGAATTGGTGATCTTTGGGCATCTGCAATATGTTCCTGATATACCAACGCACCACACAAATTATACAGTCTGATCTCAACATCGCCGGATAGCCCGGTCATTTTTATATTTACAGATCCTTCCGTGGGAACAGGATATACAGAAATGCTGGTATTGGCATCATCCTTAATACCTGTGATTTGGGAATTAAAACTAGTTATTGAAACATACGAGATTTCCCATAAGCTGATTTTTTCTTCCTCCAATACCCATTTGAACCTGATTTTTTCAGCACCATTTGTTGGGATGACATAGGTAGATTCGCCCTGATACAATTCATCTTTCCATTTTGAAACAGTGTTCCAGGTGTTTCCATTGTCGAATGTATAGTAAACGGTAGCTGTAAAAGTCCGTATACTACTAAGCTGATGATCAAATGACAGCTTTACTGAATCATAACCGACACAAATTACGGTAGGAGATACAAGCTCAGAATTATAATTGGTAATTGCGGTACATCCAAATTTCGGATCACTGCCATCACAATCGAATTGCCATTCGGAATCTACATCCCGGTATCCGATATTTTCCCAGTATTGCCTTGTGCCTGAATTAAAAAGTTCATTAAAATCCTTTACAAACTCTTTGGTTATATCCGGTTTTGTTGCAACACTTCCTCTCAGCGGATCCATATATGCATCTATTCCATTTACCTTTCCCCACAGATGATAATAATAGGTGGTTGACGGATCCAGACCGGAGTCAACAAATTCATTGGCTTTACCCACATAAACTACCTGATTTTCAAATGTTATGTAATCACCTGCTTTATATACTACACCACCAGGAAGTTTTGAAACTATTGAACTTATTTTGGCTCTTGAAATAACCACCTCCTGTTCGCCAAGGGTTTGCCAGGACAGACGTATTTTGGAAGATGACATTGCCCGGACTTTCAGGTTGTACGGATCATACCTCATAAAATCAAAAGATACCAGTTTTTTTGATTTATCGAAGGCTATATTCGTAAGGTGACCATACGGCTGTTCATCTGCCCATGACTTAGAGGACGGCAATGTGTAGTAGGTAAAACCTCTGATATTCTTTTCTCCCGGAAAAGGGCACAAGGCTGTATTTATAGGTTCATACGAATCTGCATTGTTAAACTCCGGGTCTTTACCGGATCCTGCACATACGGGGTACATTTTCTGGGGATGTCCGGTATTTACATCGCTCAGACTTGTAGCCAAATCGCTGTGAACATGATAAATGATCAGTCCTTCTCCGGGGAGGTACCTGTCAAAACCGGTTTTTGTCCTGTTCTCCAACAGAAAATATTCATCCGGGGTTCGGGTGTTCATATAGTAATAGCTATTCTTGTTTTCTTCACTGTTAGTCAACTCAACATTATTAAAAGGCATGGATAATCTTGTCGGAATAACCCAGTTAAAAATTTTAGATTTTACAAATGCATTTGGATGTGCAGGTGTTCTTCCCATATTGTTGCCATTTCCGGTACCCATCAGATCCCACAATCCTGTGCCGGTGAATAAACCTCCCCAGTCACCATAAAAATCCGGCGATCCAAGAAGGTGACCTGTTTCATGACAAATGACACCTATATGTGTGATTTTTCCATCATCACCAGCAATCTCACCTGAACAGGCATACCGCGAAAATTTCATTCCGTCCATCGAAGGGGTAGATGATACCTTTGCTGCATGTGGCCAAATAGCTTCTTCTCCACCCCCATTGTGTTGATCTCTGCCGGCAGCGATGATGTATACTCCTTCCACAACCCCATTTCCATCATTATCATAAAGCGCATAGTTAATGTCCGGATCTGCCAGTTTAAGCGCTTCGGTGGCGATTTCTTTTGGGTATCCGGCACCGACAGAGGAGCCATAATATGCTTCTTCATGGCTCAGCGTGTAAGGTCCGTAGACATCAGTATTTATTTCCAGCTGATTGTATGAAACTTCCAGGTAATAATCCCGAAAACTTCCTGTTGCACCATCTAACGAATATCCGGTTTTATTGAATACCTGACTGATTTCATTCTTTGAATGCGTGAATTTCTTTTCAGGATAATTAACCAAAATACAAATGAATTTGTGCTTGCCTTTGGCAGGGATATGAGGTGATGCAGTAGTACGGGCGTTGTTTATGGAATTTTCTTTTTGACTGATCTGTTGTTCACTGAAAAATAGTCCTTTCTCAAGTCCGGACACAAAACTGCTTTCTTCAATATTCCGCTCTCCTGGTTCATGTACCTGTATTGCGGAAGGTACTAAATTTCCTTTTGAATCTTTTATGGCATATACGTAATAACCTTCTGCATCAAACAGGGCAGTATAACCGTCCGTTGTTTGAGCATGGTGTAAATATTCATCTCCATGCAAGGTTATGGTGATCTTAGTCCCGTCAGGCTGTTCAAATACAAGTGGGAAATGTGGGGCTGGAGAAGAAAATGCATTTATTACCACAAAAATAAATGTGTAAAAGCAAAGAATATTCTTCATGATGGATCGTAGTTAATAGTTCGATTAAGGGGGATAAAAATAAATATAAAATTTATATAATCACCATAACATCAATAATAATGATGGAGCATCATTTAATTTCCCCTAAATCTCCGATCCAATGCTTTTCCTAAAAAGAAATTTACAACCCCAACTAACCTTCTATTTTATTTCCTGTTCAATCAATTCAAGGATGGAATCGATATTTTCCATTAAAGGTTTGTAATGCGCTGTTTCGGTGGCATAGGCCGTAAGAATAAATATCAGAACATTATTCTCAAACTCCCTTGAATTTAATAACAGAAGATTTGACACCTCATCTGTAGCTTTTTGTATACCCAATTCCTCGCTCACTCCCGATTGATCAAAAACTGTACGGATGCTGTTGTCATCTGTACGGAACAGGTCAAGCACTTCTTTCCGTTGATCCTCCATATCGGTTTCCTGCTGTTTTATATCTTCAAGGGTGGAAAGCCAGTTGGTCAGCTTTATACGTAAGGCAGTATTGGTAATATCCTTCAGGCTGCCGGAGCTTATCATTTCATTCAACAATGAATTATTCGGATTAAAAGCAATATCATAGGCAAACGAATTGAAAAGCATCTCAGAAAATGTTTCTTCGGCGATCGGTTGTTTGTCCGACATATGTTTAATGATCCCTTTTGCAGTATTGTAGTTGCCTCTGTTTACCTCGATCAACACTTCAAGTTTCATCTTGCTGATCTGAAACTCTTCCTTTAATCCTTTCAGATATATCTGTTCTTTTTTTCTGTCTGAACGATATTCGTTATAA
>JBNKDZ010000003.1:0-2136 GCA_050288525.1 Cyclobacteriaceae bacterium | reverse complement strand
TTCCCAAAATTCCGCTTATGGATTTTACAGGAACCATCAGTGAAGAAGGTGTAAGGGTGATGCCACAAAACTTATCCGGGAAAAATGAAAATAATTTATGCTGCTCATTCACATTCCAGTCGCAATATCCGGGACTATATCTGTTGGTGATGTTAAGCTGCTGAAGGGACATTTGCTTTTCAAGGTCGTCCTGGATCATGTCCATGGCAGCCTCAACAGCTTCTGAACCTACTACATCCGCTACATATCCTTTCAACATGTCACTTTCACGCATAAGCTGTCTGGAATACGCGCCTATTTCATCTCCTGCGGTACAGACAAACAGGGCCAGTTTTTCGGCATTTTTTATCTGATGGGTAATGATTTTACGGATATTGAATTGGATGTTACCGATTTTTAACGTTTTCTTGTCATCATCTATGTCAATATCATCAACAATAACATATCCTCCTTTGATTTTACACAGATCCTGTGCTTTCTCCATAACTTCACGGATCATCTGCGGAACGGGTTCCGGAGATTGGCCCGGGGTATATCCAAGAAATTTTTCAATGATCTCTGTGCTGATATCAAGATCCTCAAACCGATATGAATATTCCTGTAATTCCATTCTTCTTTAACAAAGCATCTTCAAAGTAGTTTTGCTTTTCTGATATATAAAAGTGCCGATATCCCGGATTTTATTGTCGAAGGGACATTTCTGAAAAAGGTATACGTATTATCCTACCATTGAGTTAAGATACTCTACAGCACCCTGAGGATCCGGAGAGTAAAAATCGGCGCCGATCTTTTCTTTGAAAGGTTCATTTACCGGAGCTCCTCCTATTAATATTTTTGTCTCAGGAAGTGTGCTGCGTATATCTTTTACGGTCGCTTCCATACTTGACATCGTAGTAGTTAATAATGCAGAAAGCCCCACAAAGCTGCCCGGATTGTTTTTTATTGCATCAATAAACTTTTGAGTGCTAACATCTGTGCCAAGGTCTATTACTTCAAAACCATTTCCCTGAACCATCATGGATACAAGGTTTTTTCCGATATCATGCAGATCACCAGCTACGGTTCCGATGATGAACTTACCTTTCTGTTTAACTTCTCCGGATAAAAAGAATGGTTTAAGGTGTCCCATCGCAGTATGCATTGCTTTCGCTGACATAAGTACCTGAGGTACAAATACCTGATTTGCCCTGAATTTTACGCCTATTTTCTCCATCCCGATTATTAATCCTTTCGATAGTATGTCAGTAGCAGAAATTCCCTCGTCAATTGCCTGTTTTGTCAGCTCGTCTGCTCCTTCCTGTCCTTTCATGTCCGGTGGATAAGGACTTGTTTTATTAATTTTACCAAACTCAACACAGTGAGCTATTTTGTTTAATAATTCTTCCATAATAATATCCTTATTGTTTTTGAGGGACTGTACATATCAATTGAAAAAAAAGCAAAACGAGTCTTAAATAATAGCTAAGCAATCGTTTTAAGCCTTAATGTTAATATATTTTTTTTACCCCGCATAGTTATACGGGAAAAAAGATAGGTAATTTTTACTGTAGATCCTTTTTTTTGCTATAAGACATAAACTTCTCAATGTTTTCACGGAGTTTTTTGTTTGTGAAAACAAGTTTTAATGAAAGAATAACAGCCACGACAAACAACAGGAGTAGACTCCAGAAAATGATGATCAGTTTTTTTTGTTTGGAAATGTGGGCCTTCTGCTTGCCGATTGCAAAATTTTTATTTTCAATTTCCAATAATAAGGAATCAGATTTATTTTTCATGTTGGAAATATTCTTTCTGTATACAGACAACTCATGTTGTTTTTGTTCAATATCGCTGAATATCTGACGGAGTTTAAAATCATTATTCTCAACCTGAGAAGATTTTTGCTGAAGCATATATTTTTCTTTATCGACCTGAATTTTTAAAAATTCGGATTCTTTCTCATAAGAAGTGATTTCTTTTTCATAGTCTTTGATCCTCGAGGCATATCTTTCTAATTCCTGTTCTTTAAGCCGGATTATGCTGTCTTTTTGTTTTAAAGAGTTCTCTTTTTCTTTTATCGCTTGATTTACGGACTCAATTTTGAGTTGTGTCTCTTCAAGGGTTTTTTCAAATTGAGTGTAGGCGGTTTTGATATCC
>JBNKDZ010000002.1:0-11825 GCA_050288525.1 Cyclobacteriaceae bacterium | reverse complement strand
GATCTATTTTTACAACAAAGTATTTTTCAAATATCTGTCAAACAGGGTGAATTACCGCGACCACCGAAAGATTGTGGTTATTGATGGCTCCATCGCTTTTTTCGGAGGTATAAATATCTCAGATAAATATATTAATGATGTAACCTCGAATATTTATTGGAGAGACACTCATTGTATGATCGAGGGTGAGGCTGTATACTTCCTTCAGGTGCTATTTCTTCTTAACTGGTATTTCCTTAGCAAAGAGTTGATCAAACCGGATGATGTGTATTTTCCTGAAGTTAAGGATATTAAAGGTGTTGTTACATCCATAATATCGAGTGATCCGGATTCGGACTTCCCAAACCTTATGGAAGGGTATTTTAGTATGATTACTTCTTCCAAACGTGAAATCCTGATAATTACTCCCTATTTTATTCCTAATGAAAGTATTCTGACGGCATTAAAAACAAGTGCAAAAGGAGGCGTGGGGATTGTTTTGTTATTGCCCGAAAAATCGGATTCAATATTTATAAATGCCGCAAGTATGACGTTTGTAGGAGAGCTATTACAAAATAATATTGAGGTTTATCTCTATCAGAAAGGAATGATCCATTCAAAAGTAATGATCGTGGATGAGATGTTGTCTACCATAGGCACTGCAAATATGGATTACCGGAGCTTTGATCACAATGCCGAAGTAAATGGTGTTTTTTACGATGAAAAGGTCGCTACTGAATTAAAAGACTGCTTTTTGAATGATCTGAATAATTCGCGAAAATTAAATTACAGAGAATGGAGGAAGAGACCTTTCTGGTTTAAGCTAATAGGCTCTGTAGCCCGTTTAATAGCCCCGTTGTTGTGAAATAGGGGAAGGTTATGAGCTAAGTGTTACAGCATCAATCTGAAAAATGGAGGGACGAGGGAGAGAAAATAAATTGTTCCACTAAATGTGGCTAAGAGCTCGGCGCAAAGCGTTTTATCTCCGAACATTACTGATGGTCCAGTAATTTATTGAGCTTGTAATTCAAAATTAGAAGTTTCCGGCACAATTTTGATGATATGAATATGCCGGAAACTCCTAATGGATAATAGATCCGTTTTTGTTATTTTTCTTCTGAATACAGATCCTGAATAGCAAAAAATGCTTTTTTAGGCTGATAGTCCCTGTCAAATAATAAGGGATAGTCAGTTCTGCCTCTTACAGGGAAATTGTTTCTCCAGGAATGTTTATCCGTCACACCCCATAAAGTGACCCTGGATACAACGTCTTTGCGTTTGTCGAAAAGCGCAAACAGGTCTGTATATCTGTTTGTCAGAGTGGTTACTGCTGAATCAGGCAGACCATCAACATACGGATTGAGTTCTTCTTTAAGTTGTACATTCTTTGAAATTTCAGCTCCTCTGAAAGCAGAAGGTAAAATTGTAATCTCCAGTTCGGTGATCATTACTTTGGTTCCCAATTTGCCAAAACGAACTATGGATGAATCAATAGCGCCCAGTGTTGGCCAATCTGCTTCATAGTGACCCTGCATGCCGATTGCATCTATACGTATCCCGTTGTCAATCAGTGGTTTCAGGAGTCGGATGACGCCTTCTCGTTTTTCCTCCATGGGCAGATTGTAATCGTTGTAATATAATTCAGCATCAGGATCAGCTTCATGTACATATTCAAACGCTTTCTGAACAAAATCTTCGCCTATAATCTTATACCACAATGTTTCACGAATGGTACCGTCATCATTCAGGGCTTCGTTTACAACATCCCAACCGTGCACACGACCTTTATATCTTCCTACAACAGTGTTTATATGATCTTTCAGGCGATATAGCAATGTATCTCGTGATACAAGGTTGCTGTCGGCATCTATAAACACCCAAAAGGGCACTTGTGAATGCCATAATATGCAATGACCAATGATAAACATATTGTTTTGTTCACCAAATTCAACGAATTTATCGGCTTCATCAAAGAAATATTCTCCCGGACGGGGGTGGATGCTCATCCATTTCATGTCATTTTCCGAGGTGATCGAATTGAAATGGGTTTCGGCAATTTCTTTTGAAAGGGAGTCTATGCCATTTACCTGAAATCTGTTTAAAGCAACACCTATGTGAAATTTGTCATTAAATGATTCTTTGAAAGAGCGAATACCACTTTCTTGTTCTTTTTCCTTTTTCACACAAGACTGAAATGAAAATAAGGAAAAAATTGCCCGGCAAAATAAAATATTGATTCTTTTCATATTGGGATTAGTTTTAAATAAAAAGTCGGATCCTTTAGGTATACGAAAAAGGATCCAACTGGAAATAAATTGTATATTGTTTTTTTTAAGCTACTTCTGCTTTTCTTCTTGCTGCCAGATCATTCTCAATTTGTTCTTCTTCTTTTTTGCCAATTTCATAGAAGAAAAGAAGCACGAAAGAGAGCAGGAACGGAATCGCAGGGAAGATACTGACTAACATTTTTGATCCCTGTGCTACGGATTCAGGCTGAACAATAACATGTCCTGCTACAGCATCCGATTCGTTAATGTATCCATACAGACCAAGTATCCAGGCAACAAGCGCCTGACCAATAGACAGACCTGATTTAAGCCCCACCATCATAGCTGAAAATACGATAGCTGTAGCCCTACGGTTATTTTTCCATTCTGAGAAGTCGGCCACATCTGCAACCATTGCCCAAAGAATGGGTATGGTAATGCCATAGAAAAATCCATGTAGAATTTGTGAACCAAACATCAACATTACGTTCTTGGGAGAGAAGAATGCAAAAACAAGGATGAATATGGTCGAGATAAACAGGGAATACATATAGACATCCCTTTTACCGAATTTGTCTGCAAGTTTCTTTGAGAATCCTATACCAACAATCATTAAAATGATCCCGCCACCATTAAATACACCAAAACCGGCTGACCTTGGATTATCTTCAAAAATATTCAAACCAATATCCGAAAGAAAACCAGTTATAGGAGCTAAAAATTTAGCCAGGGTATCTTCATCAACATAAAAGTCAAAATAAAATGCATACGAACCACCTTTCAATGACAGGGTTGTGAAAATCAGGATTGTAACACTAAGAAGGATAATCCAGGGCTTGTTCTTAACCAAATCCGACAGGTCGTCTTTAAGAGGTGTTTTTTGTTCGACAGAAGGAACAATTCGTTCTTTAGTCGTTAAGAAGGTTATGATCAGCAATACTGTTCCGATAATCGTAAGCCAGGTCATGACCGTTTCCATACCGGCAGCCTGATCACCTTCACCGACTTTTTCTATAATGGCTTTCATGAATACCTGAACAAAAAACTGAGCAACCATTACTGCTACAAAACGGATGGATGATATACTGTTTCGTTCTTTCATATCACCGGTGATAACCCCACTTAATGCAGCATAAGGGAGGTTGTTTGCAGCATAAAGCAATAATAATACAGTATAGGTAGCAATAGCATAAATCACTTTGCCTTTATAGGAAAAATCAGGCGTGGTGAAAGCCAGTAATGCTGAAATTGCCAGAGGCACAGATGTATACAATACCCATGGTCTGAACTTACCCCATCTGGAGTTGGTTCTGTCAGCAAGTGCTCCGATAATAGGATTAAAAGCAAAGGCGGCGACAAGACCCACTGTAAGCATAATTATGGATGCGTGATTCGCATCAATTTTATAAATATGTATATAGAAATAGGCTAAATACGTCATTAATGTTTGAAATACCAGGTTAGCAGCAAGGTCTCCCATACTGTAACCGACTTTCTCCATTAAGGAAATTTTTTGTATCGTAGGTTTCATTATCTTAATTTGTTAGATTTATTTAGTATTATTTCTTCTCTGCTCACAAACAAAAGCTTCATTTCAGATGTATATTGTCTTAATCTGATAATTAAAAATTGAGTGTATTATTAAAAACACTAAGTATGCATTAATAATAAGTAAGTGGATTTTTCTGATCAAAAAATATCTCCTACACTTACCATTACAGACACACTTTTTTGATTGGATGTAAATTAAAATGATTTTTATGAATAAAGCAATCGATTATCATATTACTATTCCATGACAATGTTAATGGTGAAAATCCTGAGATAAACGGTTAACAGAAAATAAAAACCCCATTATTTTCTTGTTAGTTTAGGATTACTTCATTTCCTGATGGTTGCCCTGAATTGTATTTATAAAGGTTTTCTAATGTGGTACGTGCAATCTCTTCCAAAGCTTCATGGGTGAAAAATCCCTGATGACCGGTAATAAGTACATTAGGAAACGTAATCAGCCGCATAATATCATCATCCTGAATAATGTCTTCTGACCGGTCCTGAAAAAAAAGTGTTTCTTCCTGTTCATACACATCAATACCCAAAGCCCCAATTTTGCCTGATTTTAATCCCTTTATCACTGCCTTGGTATCAATAAGTGCTCCGCGGCTTGTATTTATCAGGATAACACCATCTTTCATCTCCTTTAAACTGCTGTCATTAATTAAATAATGCGTTGAATCGTTTAGTGGACAGTGAAGCGAAATGATGTCTGACCTCCTGAAAAGACTGGATTTGTCCGTATAGGAGACACCCATTGATAACAATGACGGATTTTCAACAACATCATAAGCAATAACATCACATCCGAAGCCTTTCATTATTGCACAAAATGAGGCTCCGATTTTTCCTGTTCCGACAACGCCTACGGTTTTGCCTGAAATATTGGTTCCGGTAATTTTTTCAAGCGAAAAATTTCCTTCCCGCACCCTGTTATATGCCTTATGTGTCTTTCGTGCCAACGTCAGCAATAAAGCAACAGCATGTTCTGCAACAGCTTCAGGAGAATAGGATGGAACACGAACAATTGAAATACCCGCATTTTTTGCCGCCTTAAGATCAACATTGTTAAATCCTGCACAGCGCAATGCGATCAATCCGACATTATCTGACCTTAACTGTTCAATCACAAATGCATCAACAACATCATTGACAAAAACACATATGGCATCAAATCCATTTACAAGCTTAACAGTATTGTGATTAAGAGGAACTTCAAAATAGGTGATTTCAATATCCTTATACTGGTTTAGTGAGTCAAAATAGAGGTGGTCATATGATTTGGTGCTAAAAAAGGCTATTTTCATGAAATGTGTAGATTATTGGTATACGATAATATTAATACAAACTGAATTGTACCAATAAATGTTGCAGGGAGTTAGAGGATAAATAAACAGGCTGCAAAAAAACAAATGACAACCTGTTTTATATCTAACTATAGTTTCAATCATGCACTAAAATTGTCTTTTACAATAAATTCGTCAAGTGCTTTCTTATCAGGTGTTTCAGGCCATTCCTCCGGAATACCAATAGGTGTGAAACACACAAATTTGTACTGGTCAGGGATCTTACAAACGTTCTTTAGCACTTTAAATGGCATGGAATCAGTCGCATAAACGGTGCCATACCCCAATGCACGTGCCGCCAGCAAAAGATAACCTGCAGCTAATGGCCCGTCATGTTGGTTGTATGTGTGCCATCTCGATTTATTATCTGTCAAAACAACAATACAAGCTGGTACGTTCAGAAAATGATCTATGTAATCCTGAATTTTTAGGATTTGCTTTTTCTGTTCTGCTTCATCCGAAATTTTCTTTTTAATGCGTTTCAGATTGTATTCTAAATAGGCATTTTTAAGCTCGTTGATCTTGTCGGGATTTTGTATCAGTAAAAATTTCCAGGGTTGCTGATTTCCGGAAGTGGGAGCCATTCTCGCCATATGGATGATTTTTGTAATATGCTCTTCAGGGATGGGATCGGCTTTGAAACGTCGCACAGACCTTCTGTTCTTAAGTACTTCCCAAAAGGACAGATCGGAATCCGTGCTTTTTTTTGAATCCGGCATGCATCTGGATAGTAAAGCGCCGGAAGCCAGTGTGGCGGTCAATATCAAAGATTCTCTTCTTTTCATGATTTTGAATTTATTATATTTACTATTTTACAGGTCAAGCTTACAAAACAGATCTTAGAAGGCTTGCTCAATTTGTATTCAAGTTGTGTTCAAGTTTTGACCTTTTAGTAAAATATGAATTATGAAGGATTCCAATCGTAAAAATCACCTTATTGAAGTAATAAAGGAGCATATCCTGAAAAAATCGAACATCAAGATTAAAGATCTGGCACAAAAAGATTTTGAGTACCTGAGTTTTCTCATAGAAGAAGCAACAGGTGTTTCTCTCAGCACTTCAACACTGAAAAGGATATGGAAGAATCATTACGACAGATTGCCACATGAATCTACGCTTGATACATTGGCGCAATATGCAGGGTTTAGCGGGTGGAAAAATTTTAAAAGAACTATTTCTGATCAACAGGAACCTTCTGTTTATAAAAAACAATATTCCCTTAGCAGAAAAAATATCCGGAAAATACTGGCGTTCGCAATAATTGCAGTTGGTATAGTCGCATTTTCAGTAATGAGTTTAAAGCCTTCAAAGGTGTTTAAAGACTACAAAGCAGATTTTTCAGCCGACAAAACCCGGACTTCAGGATTGCCAAATACTGTAGTTTTTAGTTACGACGCATCACATATACCGGCAGACAGCTTTTTTATTCAACAATCCTGGGATGCTAACAGAAGGGTTAAAGCAGATCAAAACAAACATCATATAACCGACATCTATTATTACCCGGGATATCATGAAGCAAAATTTATTGCAAATGAAACAATCCTGGAAACAATTGACATAGTGATTACAACTGATAAATGGCTGCCACTTGTCACATTGAACAGAGGGATGGATATTCCTGTTTATATCTTGCCTGACAGCTCATTTAAATTAAAGGATATTGCAATGATTGACGGAGATGTTTTACGAAAACACAACATTGACACTTCCGGAGAGTTTTATTTATGTCATTATAATGTAGGTGGATTTACGCCTTTTGATAGCGAATCGTATACATTTAAATCAAAAGTCCGTCTGACCAATTGCTTTCAAAATCCATGTCCGGCAATATATATTGCATTATTGTGCGAAAAGAATATGTCGCTAATATCACTCACCAAAAGAGGATGTGAAAGTAATATAAATCTTATGGTAAATAATACATTTTATAATGGAAAACAGGAAGATCTGTCGGCATTTGGCATTGAACCTGAAAAATGGAATGAGGTGATATTAAACGTTTCCGGAAGGGAATTTGAAGTCATATTAAACCAAAAATCCGTATTTACAGGAAAGACAAACGGTTCAATCGGAAATATTGTTGGATTTAACTATACTTTTAAAGGATTAGGCGAAATAGATTATGTTCAACTATTTGATAATCAGAATAATATGGCATTTGAAGATCGCCTCTAATCTGTGAGATTCAGAAGAATGAGATGTCTTCTCCTGCCTCATTCATCATATTCTCTGCATTGTTTTTACCCAGATACCTGTCAATGAAATAATGTGCTATGTACAGGAGGGGAGTCAGCACGATGGCTAAGATAAACTTATAAATGTAGTTGATTATACCTACAGCAATGATCTGGGGTAGCGTCCAGTTGCCAAACAGATAGAACGCGATCCACAAAACGACAAAGCTGTCAATTAACTGCGAAATAAGTGTTGACCCGGTAGCTCTCAGCCAGATCATCTTTTTTCCGGTGATACGTCTTAATCGTTGAAAAATAAACACATCAAGTAACTGGGCAATTAAAAAGGCTGTAAGCGATGCGATGATAATTCCCATGCCTTGCCGGAAAATTACATGAAAGGCATAATCAATATTAAAAATATTACCATCCGGATCTGTACTGTTGTTATCAAGCCAGAATGGAGCAGGAGACAGGTTGGTAACAAAAAAAATAATAACAAAAGCGTAACTAATCAGAATAGCCGTGATGATACTTATTTTCCGTACTCCTTTTTTACCAAAATATTCATTGATTACATCTGTTGTAATAAAGACTACTGGCCATACAATCACACCTGCAGTAAGGTTGAAGTCAAGAACAAACTCCCCAAATAACCGGATATTGGCAGGAGGCATGCCAAGCATATTTTCGGCAGAGAATATTTTTACACCGATTATTTCTGCAAGAATGGCATTTGTTATGAATATACTGCTTAAAAGTATATAAAGATTGGTCTTTTTCTTATGCAGTGTGTCAGAGTTCAAAGCACTGTTTTTTATTCCTCAAGAGTTATTGTTTCTCCCTCAAAAGTAAGATGTGTGTTTTCAAATATCCGGACAGCTTCCTCCAGAAGAGGCGCAGGGTCTTTATACCGGGTAGAATAATGTCCGAGTAACAACCTTTCAACATGTGCTTTTTTTGCAATGGTGGCCGCCTGTGAAGCTGTTGAATGAAACGTTTGCAATGCACGGTCTTTCATCTCATCTGAAAACGTTGCTTCATGATACAATAAATCCACCCCATTGATATGCTCAAGGATGGACTCATCATATTTTGTATCCGAACAATATGCATAAGACCTTGATCTTCGTGGTGGCAGAGCATAAATTTTATGGTCAAATTTCACAGAGCCGTCTTCATATAAAACGTCATGCCCTTTTTTCAAGGTCAGAATTTCCTGAAGCAGAATGTCATCCGTTAATGTTTTTTTGTTGATCCGCCATTCTTTTGGTTTTTCCTTTATAACAAAACCATAGCAGTTAATGCCATGGCTCAACGGGAAATTTTGTATGGTCAGGTCATTATTTTCAAACAGGAGATGAATTCCCTTTTCCCGGAGTTCTGTAAATTCAATTTCGAAGGAAAGTCTTGTTTCTGATGCATTTAATTGCATTGTAATGATATCCATAAGTGGAGGAGGCCCATAGATCTTTAAAGGACTGGATCTGTGATACAAATGCATGGTAGATAATAATCCGATCAATCCGAAATAATGATCTCCGTGCAGATGACTTATAAGAATATGCTTTATTTTTTCGGGTTTAACATTGTATCTGTTCAATTGTAACTGCGTGCCTTCACCACAGTCTATCAGGATATACTGATTTTTTACCTGAAGCAATTGCGCAGTCTGGTTCCTGTTATGAGCCGGGACGGCTGAATTATTTCCAAGGATTTTTAACCTGAAAGTCAATGTAACCGGTATTATTCTGAATCCCCTTCTTCCTTCAGATCACTTTCAATTTCTTTCAGAAAAATGGCGTCAATGGCTTCTTCAATGGTAGGAAGAATATTGAGCACATTGTTCAATTGAGAGATCTTGATCAATTTCATCACATGTTCATTAAGAAGGGTCATGATGAAAATTCCACCGTCTTCAGAAAATGTTCGGTTGCCAACAAGCAGTGAACTGAGTCCTGATGAATCTGTGTATTTTACATCTGAGAGGTCAAGAATCACATTTTTGACGCCTTCTGCATTAAGGGTAACAAATTCAGATTTTAATGCTGGTGCGAGGGTAGAATCAAGCTTTTCTTCCTGTAGTTTGAATATGCTGTATTGTTCTTTCTTGTCTATTGAATATTTCATCTGTGCTTATTTCGTATTACTTAATTGCATTTTTAATGTTTTCTTCAATCCGCTTTAACGGATCTGCTTCTGTGGCCGGCTCAAATTTCTTTCCGGTTACATTTTCATATAATTCGATGTATCTGTCTGAGATATTGTTTACAACTTCTTCAGTCATTTCAGGTACTTTTTGCCCTTCTTTTCCCTGGAATCCGTTCTCGATCAGCCACTGACGTACAAATTCTTTTGATAATTGTTTTTGTTTGTCACCACTTTTTTGTCGTTCTTCATATCCTTCCAGATAGAAAAACCTTGAGGAATCCGGTGTGTGAACTTCATCAATAAGATAGATTTTTCCATCATATTTTCCAAATTCATATTTGGTGTCAACAAGTATTAGTCCCCTGTCTTTGGCCATCTGTGTACCTTTTTCAAACAGACCCAGCGTATATTTTTCCAACAGTACATAATCTTCTTCGCTTACAAGACCTGTTTTAAGAATTTCGTCTCTTGAAATATCCTCATCATGCCCCTCATGTGCTTTGGTGGTAGGAGTGATGATAGGAGCTGGCAGCTTGTCATTTTCTTTTAATCCTTCGGGTAATGAAACGCCACATAATTGCCTCTTTCCATCTCTGTATTCTCTCCATGCATGTCCGGCAAGGTATCCGCGTATGACCATTTCAACCTGAAAAGGTTCACACTTTTTGCCTAAGGATACGTTCGGATCCGGAACAGATTCCAGCCAGTTCGGAACAATGTCACTTGTAGCCTTCAAAAATTCTGAAGCAATTTGATTAAGAATTTGACCTTTGTAAGGAATTGGTTCAGGCAGGACAATGTCAAATGCGGAAATCCTGTCGGTTGCCACCATTAATAATTGTTCACCAAAGGAGTAAACGTCCCTGACTTTTCCTTTATAAAGATTTATCTGTCCGTCGAAATGAAAATTGGTTTCTTTTATTGCTGGCCTCATATTTATTCAATTGTATTTATTTCTACTAGTGTGTTATTATTATATTTTTCTGTTTTAATTTGTTTTCCGTCCTCATCGAAATATGTCCAGACATCTATTTTTTTATTGCCGGCATACCTTCCCTCCATCTTTTTCGTTCCGTTTTCATGCCATTCTGTATAGGGACCGTGTTTTCGCCCAAATTTATAACTTGTTTCAGATTTTATCGCCCCTTTTCCATAATATTCTTTCACTTGTCCGATAATAATATCATTCTGATATGGAGTCTCGGACTTAATATTTCCATTTTCGTAATAAACAATTTCAGGGCCATTGAGTTTGCCGTTTTCATAATGTTTTATGGATTCGGGCAAATTTTCCTGGTAATAGGTGATCCATTTTCCGGTGGGTTTATTGTCTGCGTACTCTGAAACGGCTTTCAAAATACCATTTTCAGTATATTCTTCTTTTCTGTATTGACTTTCTTCATTGTTGTAATGGATCTTTTCCTTTACAATACCTGAAGGATAATACACTTCATTTACACCTGTCCGGAAACCATTTTGATAGTTATAAAGATGTTTTATTTTTCCATTGTCGTGATACGCTATGTTTTTGCCATGAAGTTTGCCGTTGAGATAGCTACCTTCCAGAACCAGGGTGCCTGCTTCATTATATTGTTTAAAATCACCTGACTTTTGACCGTTTTCATTATGATATTCGGTGTCAAGTTGGCCGTTAGGGTAATAGGTTCTGAAATATCCGTCCATAAGTCCGTTTTTCATCATCACCTCGGTTTTCAGGACTTCATCCGGATAATAAGACCTGGTGATGCCATTAGGTTTTCCGTCCTGATAGCTGATCTCTTGTTTTTTTAATCCGCTTTCAAAATATTCCGTCACCAAACCATCGGGTTTGCCGTTTATGAACGCACTTTCGTTTTTAACTTTTCCGGAAGGGAAATAGACATACAATTTACCTGTAAGGGTGTCATTTTTAAAAGACGCTTTTTGAAGGATCCTGTTTTCTTCATCATAGACGATCACCTCACCATTTTTACGTCCATTCTTATATTCGACAATGCGTTGTTTGTTTTTATTGGGGTAAAACTCCGTAAATACACCTTCTTTTTTGCCTTTGTTGAAGTTTCCTGTTGCAGCAAGAGTGCCATCCGGATGATATTTTTTTATGGGCCCATCGATCATATTGCTGTCATTGTCAAGAATAAAATACACATCCCTGACTTTTGTATGCAGCGAATCATAATACGTGACGATCTTCTGTTGTCCGGATGAATGCAAAGAGGAGAGAAGGAAAACAGGCAACAGGAAATATATGTAACGCACTTTATTCAGGATCATGCTAGTTGAGATTATGTTCTTTATTTGATAAAATATCCTGTACAAAAATATAACCAAAAATATTATTAACAGCGGTT
>JBNKDZ010000001.1:0-2536 GCA_050288525.1 Cyclobacteriaceae bacterium | reverse complement strand
GCTTGGATTCGGTCCTTTCTCCTCTACAGCTTTTCCTGTATCAATAGATTCCTGTACAGATCCGACGATCAGCTCAACGTCAAGATTTTTCACGAGATCATCCCTGAATTGGATTGTTTCTTCAAAATTATGACCTGTGTCAATATGAAGCAGGGGAAAAGGGATTTTTGCCGGCCAGAATGCTTTTTGAGCAAGTCGTACCATCACGATAGAATCCTTTCCTCCCGAAAACAGCAGTACGGGTTTTTCAAATTGCGAAGCAACCTCTCGCATCACAAAAATGGCTTCATTTTCCAGTTGCTTCAAATGTGATAAGTTGTACTTATGCATAATTATGTATCAAATGTTATTTTCTCCAGTATTTTTTCTGCCAAAAGATTATGGCAATAAGTAACGTCATGAATATCTGTTCGTAATTCAAGATCCGGATTTTCCGGAGGTTCAAAGGGGGCATTAACCCCCGTAAAATTTTTGATAAGACCTTTGCGGGCTTTGGCATACAGACCTTTGGTGTCCCTTTTTTCACATTCCGATACAGAACAATTCACATATACTTCAAAATATCTGTCTGCACCAATTATCTCCCTGGCCATTTGACGAATGACATTTGTCGGACTGATAAAAGAACATATGGTGACAACACCGCAATTGACAAATAGTTTAGATACTTCTGCCGCACGCCGTATATTTTCAATTCGGTCTTCTTCCGAAAATCCCAGGTTAACATTTATTCCTGTACGACAATTATCACCGTCAAGAAGTTGTGTAAGATAACCTTTTTGATACAATGTATTTTCCAGGGCCCGGGCAATAGTACTTTTGCCGGATCCGGAAAGTCCATTGATCCAAATCACAACAGATCGCTGTTGTAAAAGTTTCTCTTTCTCTTCTACAGATAAAATTGAATCAAATATGGGATAAATATTTTCCAAAGTCTGATAAAAATTTTGGCAAAATTAGCATTTATCAGCGAATTATGTAATGAACTGATTATTATATTTACCTTTGTGACAAAATTAGTAAAAATATCCAATAGTCTATATGGTAGATAGAATAATAAATATATCCAGACAAGCCGGTCAGGAGATTTTAAAGATCTATAACAGCGATGCTTTTTTAGCTTCAGTATCCTATAAGAAGGATGATTCACCCTTAACAATCGCTGATGAGGCATCCAATAAAATTATTTCGGAGGCTCTTGAAAACTATTTTCCGGATATTCCGGTGTTGTCGGAGGAGGGTAAGCATACAGACTATGAACAACGAAAGAAGTGGGATACATTCTGGTTGGTGGATCCTTTGGATGGCACCAAAGAATTTATCAATAAAAATGGTGAGTTCACGGTGAACATCGCTTTGATAAAAGACAACTACCCGGTATTGGGTGTGATTTATGCTCCGGTTTTAGACATTATGTATGTAGGAGATGTAACAAATAAGGAAGCCTACAAAATAGAATCGGGGGATAAAAGGTCTTCGCTTAAGGTAAATAACAAGGAATCGTCAAGAATAGCCGTACGAAGCCGGTCACATGCTTCAGAGGAAGAAGACAGGTTTCTGGAGGAATATGATGTTGTGGATGATATTTCAAAAGGCAGTTCGCTCAAATTCTGCATGGTAGCAGAGGGGAAGGCAGATATTTACTATCGCCACGGACCCACTATGGAATGGGATACCGGTGCTGGTCAGGCCATTGCCGAAGCTGCCGGAGCAAAAGTCTACAGGATGCCGGAAAAGGAACGTTTTTCGTATAACAAGGAGAATTTGTTAAACGGAAGCTTTTTGGTGTTAGGATTTTAATCAGATGATTTTTTTCGGGTGGGAATAATACCATTGTATGTTATCCCGGCAATACAGCCAAAACTGTTATACATTTCACCGAAGTCAGCACCAAGACTCAGGTTAAGCACCAGATTGTTGTTTTTCGGGAGGGTATAGTGCAAATCTAACGCTGTGTAGTATTGAGCCAGACCATATTCGAAGAAGTAGTTATAGTCGCTGTAGGGGTTTTTGCTGTCCCAAAAGTCATAACCTTTATTCAATCCTCTATGTGTGCCATAATTATTTGTATAGGTAAATTTCGCCATATAGGATATATTTTTAAAACTTCCACAAATGCCTAAATGATGTGCAGTTATCCTGGTATTTACAAAAAAAAGATCATATGAATTATCAAAACCAGGAGATATTTTCTCAATCCTGGACATAGTAAGAAAAAGAGGAGAAGCAATTGCTTTTTCATGATACGACCAACCTCTAAAATATAAACCATTGTTATAATAGTTATCCCTTCCGCCATAATTATAACCATAGTTTTCTTCCCGGCGAATAAATCTCCAAAATTCTTCTTCACCAATATTCTCAACCTCGATACCATACACATCAAACATAATTTGATCCATGTCAATTTCATTTCCAGGGAAATACACTTTATCGCCTATTTTTGGATCTGGAATACCTTCACCTCCTTGATAAAAAGTTGAAACATTTTCATATAATAATTCCTCTATAAAGCCTTTTTTATTATTTTTTATTA